>DATJAA010000142.1:0-5014 GCA_035516815.1 Acidimicrobiia bacterium
CCGCCGCCCCCGCCGCCGCTCGTGTTCGAGGAGCCCGAGGAACCGCACGCGGCCAGCGCTATGCATGCGGCGGCCAGCGCGGCCACCGCCCAACGAGAATTCTGCAGACGTGAACGACCCAGCAACGTGGCTCCTCTGGACGAGACGATCGGATGTTTCAAGACGTGACGTTCAGAACATGTCGAAGTACTTGGTGCGCTCCCACTCCGTGACGTGTCCGTGGAACTCGTCCCACTCCGCACGTTTCATCGCGACGTACTCGTCGATGAATTGGCGCGGGAAGACCGCCGTCACCAACGGGTCGGCCTCGAACGCGTCGACCGCTTCGAGCAGCGTGCGGGGCAGGCGGGCTCCCGACCCGCCGCGCGGCGACCAGTCGTAAGTGAGATCATCGACCGGATCGCCGGGATCGAGCTGCGCGAGCACACCTTCGAGGCCCGCGGCGAACAGGAACGCCGAGGCGAGATACGGGTTCGCAGCAGAGTCCACACCGCGGTTCTCCACGCACGGCCGGTTCCGCGGCAGCCGCAGGAGACACGAGCGATTGTTGTCGCCGTAGGTTGCCCACACGGGAGCCCACGAGTTCGTACCGTCGGTTAGGCGCTCCGTCAGCCGCTTGTACGAGTTGACGGTTGGCGCGCATATCGCCGAGAGCGCGGCCGCGTGCTTCAGGATCCCGGCCACGAACCCGTATGCCGTCTTGCTCCAACCGCGACCACGCGCATCGTCGGGATCCCGGAAGAGGTTTGCGCCGGTCTCGAGATCGGAGAGGCTCATGTTGTAGTGCGCCCCGCTGCCCCACGCCTCGGTATAAGGCTTGGGCATGAACGTCGTGACGAGTCCGTGCCGCTTCGCGATCTGTTTGGCCGCGAGACGAAAGAAGGTGAGCTTGTCGGCCATGTCGAGCGCCGACCGGTGATGGAAGTCGAACTCGTACTGTCCGTCGCCACCTTCGGCGTCGAAGCTGAAAACCTCGAAGCCGGCTTGATCGAGCGTGCGAACCATCTCGTCGAGCAGGCCGAGGGAGTCGAGAGACACCTCGATGTCGTACGCGGGTGTGGGCTTGAGCGAGCCGCTCGGCGTCAACGGATGGAGGTAGCCGACCGGACCCACTGCGTCGGCCCGCACCATGTACACCTCGCATTCCACACCGATGACGCAGTCGAAGCCCGCGTTCGCGGCCTCGGCCAGCTGTCGCTTCAGAATCGATCGCGGGCACAGCGCAAACGGCTCGCGACCCCCGAAGTACAGGTCGGCGCTCATCCACGCGACGCGGCGGTCCCACGGCAACACGACGAGCGAGGTCGCGTCGGGGAACGCGACGCACTCGTCCTCCGCCGCATTCATGGCTCCGAGACCGCCGAGCCCGCGCGGCGTGTAACGCTCGTGTCCCGCGAGGAGCTCCGGCAGGTGCGCGATCGGGACGGCCTTCGACTTCGACCGTCCGTTCACGTCGATATAGCCGGCGAGCGCGTACTCGACACCCTGCTCGGCTAGAGACAGCGCGAGCTGGCGGTGCGCGTCGTCGATGGGGTGGATGGTGTCCAAACGAAGCTCCGCGGTTCAGGCCCGGCGTTCAGCCGGCTCGGGCGACACAGTGAGGGGAGAGACTTCGAGACGACCGCGCCGGACGCGGTCGACGAGCGCGTCGACGGTGAGACCGAACAACTTCGCACCGAGCTCGGGGGTGGCTTCCGACGGACGGCCGGTCACGCCGTTCGTCGACAGGGCCGGCGCCGTGTACCGGAACACGAGCGAACCCGTGCGATCCGGGTCGTCGGCGTCACGAATACGACCGACGTGCACCAACTCGGGCGCGATATGCATCATCAGCGCCGTCTCGGCCCGGTTCGCGTGCACGTCGTCGCCATCCGCTGTCATCTCTGCGGACACCACCTGATCAAGGGCCCACCAGTTCGCGATGCCGACGCGGAGATCCGTCCGGTGCAAGCGCAGATCGTCGGTGGCCGAAAGCAGCGCGCCGACGTTGCCGAAGTGCGCGTTCACGAACAGCAGACGACGAAGCCCGGACTGCGCCGCCCATTGCGCGTACTCGCGCAACACCGCCGCCAGCAGCTCGGGCGACAGCGAAAGCTGTCCGGGTAACTCGGTGCCGTGGCCGTAGCTGCAGCCGATCGCGATCGCGGGAAGTACCGGCGCGCCGGTCGCCACGCTCGCGGCGTCACACAACGCCTGCGCGATGATCGTGTCGGTACCGGTCGGGAGGTGCGGGCCGTGTTGCTCGGTCGCGCCGACGGGCACGAGCCCGACGTCGGTGTCGCGATCGAGTGCGGTGAGCTCGGGCCACGCCAGATCCGCCCAACGCCTGGCGCCCTCGGCGCCTGCCCCTTCTCGCCACCCGTTGGTCACGCCGCGAACGTAAGGAGGCCGCGTTTCGGGCGTGTTTCGATACAGTTTCGAGAACTCGCAACCGGGCACGCGCCGCCTAGCCCAACAGAATGTTAGCGCAATATCTCGACTTTGTGACGGATACTTAACGTCGTATGACGACTATTTCGATGCGCTATCGAATCACGCGGGCGTACCCGCCCGAGGGACGGTCATCGAAACCGGCGGCTTCGGCCTGGAGCTCCGCGAGCTCCTCGGGACGCCGCAGCAAGGCGCGGAGCATCGTCGACGCGGTGTATTCCGCGGCCTGGTCACCGCCGAAGGCGGGATAGCCGAACGACGTGGTCCCGCCGGGGCGATGCTCGGCCGAGTGACGCATCCAGTGCTGCATGCCCTCGTCCAGCGACAGCAGCCCGAGCGCGGTGAGATCGGGATCGACGGCGACGAAAATGCCCTCGTCCATCCCGGCCCGTACCAGCGAGACGACCCAGTCGTGCAGGCGCTGACGATCGTGCCAGTACTCGGGAAAGGCTTCGGGCTGGCGCATCGCGAGTGCCGACACCTCGAGCACGTCGCACGGCGACTCACAGAGCTGCGCGGTGTCGAAGCGGATGAGTCGATACAGCTTCAGTGCCGGCGATCCCGAACCCGCACCAATGCGCTCGATGAATTCGAGCGGGCAGCGATTCACCGCGACGACGGCCTGGAGGATCAGCTCCTTGCGGGCGAACCAGTAGTAGAGCGACGACTGCTGGAGGCCGGCGGCGCGTGCGATCTCGCTCATCGTCGTATGAGCAAAACCTTGTTCGGCGAAGAGTCGGGTCGCGGCAGAGACGATCTCATCGCGCGGGGATCGCCCGCCTCGCGTTGCACCGCGCGCGCGCGGCCGCCCGACCTGCGTAACCGTCGGCTCGGATTCGGTCCCGTCTGCGACGCGATTCGGCTCACCTCGGCTCACGACCCAGCACGATACCGACGCACTGCTCCGGATGCACAGCCGGTAGAACCTCGAGAAGCAACGGATGCGACCGCGCGAGCCGATTTCCGCGAGCCGTTACGATGACGCGCGTGGCGACGGTCGACGAGTGGTTCACATCTGTTCGCGTCGACGACGGTTTGTGGCATCTCTCGGAGCCTTTCGTGCATCCGTTCGCTCGTTGCAATATCTGGCTGGTCGCCGGACGGGATCGGGCCCTGTTGATCGACACCGGGCTCGGTGTCCGTGCGCTCGAACGTCTCGTGCGAGACTTCGTAAAGCAGCCGTGCGCCGCGCTCGCGACGCACTACCACTTCGATCACACCGGGTCGCTGCACGAATTCTCCGAACGGCTCGGTCACCGGGAGGCGGTTGCTTATCTCGAGTCGGCCGACGCAATCGGCGGAGCACTGCACCGACGCGGATACGACCCTGATACATGGCGCAGCTTCATCGACGCCGGGTACGACCTGCCCGACGAGCTCCTGACGGCTCTTCCGAACATTGCGTTCGACGTCGATCGCTACGCCGTGACGCCGTGTTCGCTCACGCGAGTGCTCGAGGAAGGCGACGTGATCGATCTCGGAGACCGTGCCTTCACCGTCCTGCATCTCCCCGGTCACTCTCCCGACTCGATCGGGCTGTACTGCGAGTCGGACGGCGTGCTCTTTTCGGGTGACGCGGTTTACGACGGTCCCCTGCTCGACAGCGGCGACGACGCCGACGTCGCCGACTATGTCGCGACGATGAAACGCCTGCGCGAGCTCCCGGTGAGCGTCGTGCACGGGGGACATGAGGCGAGTTTCGGTCGAGCCCGACTCGTCGGGCTCTGCGACGCGTATCTCCGGAAGGTCGACGAGACCCGCGGCACGTCACGTCAACGCGGGTAGACCCAGCCGGCGCGCTCCGTTCCGTGCAGGGCGGCCGGCCGCTTCACGGTCGTTCCGCCTGACGTGTTGCGGTGACGTATGACGTCGGCGACACACCGGGACGATCGGGCCATCCTGACGGCCGTTGCGTCTCAAGACGGGCTGGGCCGGGTCCGATACGCGGAAGGTGGGGTCTGGGACTCGGCCGGGGCTTGGGATCTGGGTCGGCATGCTTGTCGGCGGGACGGGACTCGAGGCGTGGCTTCTCCTCGGGCCCTTGTCGAAGCGGACGTGGACGTCACCCGTCGGTTTGTTCGTGATCGTGACGGTGGCGGCATCGTTGTGTGCGGTCGCGGCGATCCCGGTGCTGGTGCGCGCCAACCGAACGGATTGTGCCGAGGTTGGAACGCTGGGCGCGGCAATGTTCGTCCTGTCGGTGTTACCACTTGTGCACGGCTTGACCGCGCCGGGTGTTTGGTACGGGCCGAACGCGGCAGTGACGACGTCGGTGTTGTTGGCGAGTCCGGTTGCGGTGGTGACGTGCCTTCCGTTGTTGGCGTCGCGTTCGCGGCTGGGACGGTTGCTCGCGTGCCGCTGGCGGTTGTGGACGACGGCATGCATGACCGGTGCGATGGTGCTGGCCACGACGCTGCTCATCCGGCCCGACGTGATCGCGGCTCCGGCGCCGCGAAGCGTCGTCCCGATCGCGATCATGATCGCGTGCTTTAGCGCGATGGTGTCACTGTCTTGGCGTCAACTGCGCCTGTACTGGATCTCGCACCATCCCGCGTTCCTCGGCGCGTCACTCGCTGTTGTGTCG
>DATJAA010000143.1:0-14555 GCA_035516815.1 Acidimicrobiia bacterium
CGCCCGCGCGAATGGGTCGCGGTTCACCGCAAGCACCACGCCTCGACCGACACGCCCGACGATCCGCACAGCCCCGCGCAGCTCGGGTTTTGGCGCGTGCAGCTCGGCAACGTCGGGCTGTACAAGCGTTGTGCCGCCGACGAGGCAACGGTGCGCAAGTACGCGCGCGATCTCCCGCCGGACGCACTCGACCGGATCGCGCTGGACTATTCGCTGCTCGGTCTGGGCACTGGGATCGCGATCCTCGTCGTCACGATGTGGGCACTCGGGTTCGGTTTGCTCACCGGCTTGCTTGCCGCGGGCCTGCACGCGGTGTTCTACGTCATGCTCTCGGGCGCCATCAACGCGGTCGGTCACACCAAAGGGAAGCAGCCGTACGAGAACTCGGCGACGAACCTGCAGTCGCTCGCGTTGATCACCGCGGGTGAGGGCCTGCACAACAACCACCACGCCGCGCCGACCTCGGCGCGGTTCGCGCTGAACACACCGGAGATCGATCCGGGCTGGTGGTTGGTGCGCCTCCTCGTCGCGCTGCGGCTCGCGCAGGTCCGCCACGAGGACGTGCACATGAAGACTGCTGCTTAGTCGGTCTCCCCGGTCCGTTTGGAAGAGCCGATTCCCGGAGAACCTGCGCCGGGACTGCGAACAGGCGTTCGCACCGTGGCGCCGCGCACGGCGGCCGATGCGCCCGAGCACTTCTGTCGGGGCGACGACGTTGTGAATGTCGGCCGGACGACAGACGCGCGGTGGGTCGCGGGCGCAAGCTGTGCTTGTTGGATCGCAGCCGGCCCCGGCCGGCGCAGGAGTTCCGGGGGTGGAAGCGGGCCCGGACGGGCCCGGAATGTGGCGGGTGGCGACGACAGCTTCGGTGTCGACGACGAGTGGGCGGTGCGGGCAAACGGTCTCGTCGTTGATGTCGGAGCTGTCGCGCGCTTTGGTCGCGCCGCGAGCGTGCCTCAGTGGGCGCGGCGGCGGAGGCGGGCCGCGTCCACGACCTCGACCTTGCCCCGCGCCAGCTTCAGGAGACCGTCGTCCTGGGCCTGGCGCAGCACGCGATTCACCGTTTGGCGCGTGGTTCCGGCCATCGTCGCGAGATCGTCCTGCGTGACGGGAATGGCACCCGACGTGTGCCCGTCGTAGATGTCGGCGAGGCGGCCGAGCTGGCGGAACACGCGGGCCTCGGCGGGCACGTAGAGCGCGGTCAGCAAGCTGTTCGAGGTGGCCCGCAAGCGGGCGTCCAGCATCGCGACGAGCAGGCGCGCGCTCGCGGGGTGCTCGGCGAGCAGCGCCTCGAAGTCGGGGCGGGTCAGCCGCATGGTCTCGGCCCGTTCCAGTGCCACCGCGGTTGCCGAACGCTGGCCTTCGCCACCGATCAGTGCCTGCTCACCGAAGGCCTCGCCCGGGCGCAACACGTCGAGCGTCGCCACCTCGCCTGACGGGGTCGACACCCGCACCGCGACCGTGCCCTTGTCGAGCAGGTGCACGCAGTCGCCGGGATCACCTTCGTGAAAGATCACCTCGCCGCGGGCGAACCGCTGCCGGCGGCAACGCACGAGTACCGCCCGCCGTTCCGCCTCGGAAAGCGAGTCGAGCAACGCCCATTGCACCCCGTTCACCTCCGCAGTGCATGCAGTGCCCGCCCCGCGGAACCGTACCGGTATCGCACCCCGGCGGCTGGGAGGTGCGCCGGATCAGCCGGTGATGCGGGTCGACTCGAGCATCGCGCGCACGAGGCGCTCCTGCGCGCCGACGGCAGGACCGCGAATGCAGGCGACCATCTCGTAGTAGTTGTTGGCAAACGCCGGCCGGGCGATGTCGGCGACGAGGGTCTCCGCCGCGCCGAGGCGCGCGCAGTCGCCCGGCTTGGTCACGACGATCTCCGCGGGCTTGCCGTCGACCGTCGTGTTCGGGTGGGCGGGCATCGGACCCGGGCCCGGGTAGCCGATGTCACTCCACGACACGAGCACGCCGTTCGGTCCCAAGGCCGTCAGAGGTTCGCCGCACGTGGTGGTCTCTCCGGCGGCAGAGGTCGTCTTCGTGCATGGATCGCGGAGCGCCGCGTTGCTCAGGTAGACGATCAGGGACGAGGAGTCGCTGATGCGTGTGAACTGGAACTCCCGCCACGCCCGCGGATGGTCGAAACCCAGCCCGATGTCTTGGCCGGAGGGGAATCGTTGCATCGCGACGGTCGTCGACGTCGTCCCGGCTCCTGTCGTCCCGGCTCCCGTCGCCGTGGTCGGATTCGCGGCCGCGTGGAGGTTGGAGTGACTCGTGCAACTGGCGGTGGCGAGCACAGGGGTGAGCACGACGGCGAGCACGACCCAGGTCCTCATGGCCCCATCTTGTCGCGGCGAGCGCGCGGCCGCCCGAACCGCGGCGAGGACGCGCGCGTGCCCGCGCGCCGAAACGCGGTGTTCGGCCCGATTCCCGGCGCGTCCGTCAGCGCGCGAGCGCGCGGATGACGGCCGGCAGTTGCTCGGGACCACAGAAGAGCGCGGGGGCGGGTGTGGTCACGCCGTTCTCGATGTAGCGGGCTATGTGTTCCTTGCATTGCTGCGGCGTGCCCCAGACGAGCAGGTCGTCGACCACCGAGTCCGGGATCGATTCGGCGGCCGCCTTGCGGTCGCCCTCCTTCCAGAGCCGCCACAAGTCCTTCAGTTCGTCGCCGCGGCCGAGCCATTCGTGAAAGGCGGCGTAGACCGGGACCGTCAGGTACGACGCGATCGCGCGCTTGCCGACCGAACGCGCGACCGCAGCGTCGTCGACCGGGAACACGAAGATGCGCGCCGCGATCTCCTTGCCTGCACCGACGTGCGGCGCGACGGTCTTGACGTCGTCGGCCGACAGCCAGTTGATGATGGCGCCGTCGCCCGCGCGTCCGGCGAGCCGCAACATTCCCGCGCGCAACGCGGCCACGAGGATGGGGGGCTGTTCGGGAACCGTGATGCCGAGTCGAAAGCCGCGCACGCGAAAGGTCTGGTATTCCTCGTCGACCTTTTCGCCGGCCAACGCGGCGCGGAGGAAGCGGATCGTGTCGCGCACTCGCTGATACGGCTGGTCGAACGACATGCCGTTCCATCGCTCCACGATGACATCGGAGGATGTTCCGATTCCGAGCGCGAACCGGCCGGGCGCCGCCTGGCACATCGACGCAACCGTCGACGCGAGGGTGTGCGCCCCCCGCGTGTACACGGGGACGATCGCAGTACCGAGCCGGAGCTCGGGCGCCCATTGTGCGGCGACCGCGAGCGGGATGAACGCGTCGTAACCACCCGATTCGGCGGACCAGAGGTCGGTGTATCCGAGATCGACGAGCTCGCGCACGAGCTCGCGCTGTTCGAGCAGCGGGAGCCCGTCGAACGGGAAGGTGATGCCGTAGCGCTGCGGGATGCTCATCGCCTCATCCTTGCCGCGAAGCGCTCAGCGCTGCACGTCGCCTTCGAGCTCCGTCAAAGGCTCGTTCCGATCGTCGCGCCAGGCGCGCACGATCGTCGACTGACTCGCGGTGCCGAGCAGCGTGCCGTCCTCCGACCAGAGGTGCACGAGCCCGTGGCCGAAGCCGTCCGCGACCGCGTGCACCCGCACGTCGGCGAGGACCCACGATGTCGGGACGCGGTGTGCGATGCGCAACGTGTTGTCGAGGCTGTTGCCGCCCGCGCGCCGTCCGAGCGCCTGCCCGATGCCGAACGGGACGAAGTCGCCGATGATCGCGAGTGCCGCGGCCGACATCTCGAGGAGCTCCGGCAGCCGGATCCAGAGCGCGGAGTGGCCGGATCCCGGCGGCCCGGGCAGCTCCCAGGGCGCGCGCCCGCTCGCGAGCTTGGCGTCGAGGCGGCTGCTGATCCGGCCCTCGTGGTGGTCCATCATCGGCCGCGGCGGGCAGTCGTCCGGCGGGGGCACATCTGGTCGCACGGCCCACTGTCCCTCGAGCGGCAGTGGGCGCTGCCCGAGCGCTCCCAACACGGTCAGGATCTCGGTGTCGCCGACGTGCGCGATGACGCGCGCCTGAGAGATTTGATGTCCCCGCACGACCTCATTGACGTCGAATTCGACGACCGACGGCGGCCTCGCAAACGAGAGATACTGCGCGGTCGCCCAGATGCACGGGCGCCCGGTGACGTGTTCCATCACCTCGATGCACGCGCCCAGGCCGCAACCGCCGAAGAGCGCGCCCGTGCCGGACGTGAGACCACGCACGACCTCCATGCGCCACCGCGTTCGATCGTCGCCGACCGGCTCGAGACCGAGGAAGGTGAGTGCGTCCATCAGCGTCGTGTCGCGTTCCGCTCGACGAGGCCCGCGTGCATGGTCAGCTTCATGCCGGTGAGCGTGCGCTCGGTGTGTTGCATACGCCACGCGAGCATGCGCTGCGCATAACCGAGCACCGTGGTGGCGTACGCGGCTTCGTCGGCGACGTTGCGCAGCTGCGCGGGATCGTCGTCGAGGTCGAAGAAGATCGACGGCAGCACGGGAAAGCCGGAGAACTGCACGTACTTGCCGTGGTCGTCGCGCAACACGGCCAGCGCGCACTCTTCGAGCGTCAGCCCGAACGCCTCTTCGATCAGCGGGCTGTCCGGATCGCGGAAGTCGAACTCGAAGTGTGTGTCGGCGCGCCAGTCGTCGACCGCGGCGCCGCGCAACCAGGGTGTCAGCGCGCGGCCGTCGCACTGCAGCGGAACCGCCGTACCGAGTAGCTCGCAGATCGTCGGGAGCACGTCGACGTGCTCTGTGAACGCGTCGACGACGCGCCCGGCCGTCACTCCGGGCCCGCGCACGATCAGGGGGACGTGGTACGACTGGTCGAACCACCCGAGCTTGTGCAGCAGGTAATGGTCGCCGAGATTCTCGCCGTGATCGCTCGTGAAGACGACGAGCGTGCGCTCGGACTGTCGTGTGGTGTCGAGCCAGTCGAGGACGCGCGCGATCTGATCGTCGACCTCGGCCATCATCCCGTAGTACGTCGCCTGGAGCTCGCGCTGCTCCTGCGGATCGTCGGGCGACTTGAGGAACGGATGGTCGATCATCACGCCGAGCAGAGGGTGTTGCGCCCCCTCTTGCGCACGTGAGGCGGCGCGGACCGGTGCGGGGACGGACTCGGGAGCGAACATCGTGTCGTACGGCGCCGGTGCGAGGAACGGCGGGTGCGGGCGAAGGAACGACACGTGCGCGAACCATCCGCGCCGCGCCGCGGCTTGCGTCCCGGCCCATTCGAGGAACCGGTCCGTCAGGAACGCGGTCTGCGAATGTTTCGCGTCGTACTGCGTCCGCCACCGGGAGCCGGGCGCGGGCCGGTCGACGAACGACCGCCAGTCGTCGGGAACCTCGATGCCGCCTGCTCGCATCCATTCGAGCCAAGCGCGGGGCTCGCCCTCGGGGAGGTGGCACACGGGGTCGAAGCCCGGCAACACCCCCTCGTACCGGAACAGGCGGGGATCGCCCGGCGCGCAGGTACGGGGGTCGATGCTCGTGTCCGTGTAGCCGAACAGCGCGGGTTCGTACCCCAGCCGCCGCGCTAACAGCGCGACGTTGTCGTGGCGGCCGTCGAGCGGGGTCCCGTTCAGGACCGACCGGTGGTTCATCAGGTACATGCCGGTGTAGAGCGCCGCGCGGCTCGGCCCGCACGGCGCGGCCTGGGCGAAGTGGCGCCGGAAGGAGACTCCCCCGCGGGCGAGGCCGTCGAGGTTCGGTGTGCGAACGACCGGGTGCCCGGCCGCGCCGAGGCAGTCGCCGCGCCACTGATCGGCCGTGATGAACAGGATGTTCGTGTCGGGGGTCATGGCAAAACCGAGCGCGGGAATCGGGAATCGTCGCGAGTCGTTACACCCGGCACTATGTCAGACACCCAGACTCAGCTCCTTCCCCTCTTGCCCCTCACCCAAGGTGTCGTGCTGCCGCAGATGGTGGTCACGATCGCGCTGGAGACCGACGAGGCGAAGCGTGCGGGAGCGGCGGCCGCCGATGCCGGCGACCGGATCGTGCTCGTGCCGCGTCTCGACGGCCGCTTTGCCTCCGTCGGGACGATCGCGGCGATCGAGAGTGCGGGCGACCTCCCGAACGGCACGCGCGCCCTCGTGATCCGAGGCGTGAGCCGGGGCCGGGTCGGTACCGGCGAGCTCGGTGCCCACGGGGCGCTGTACGTGCAGGTCGAGGCCATCGACGAACCCCGCCCGACCGCCCACGCCCGAGAGCTCGCGCGTGAATACCGTGCCGTCGTCGAGACGATCCTCGAGCACCGCGGCGCCCGCCGTATCGCCGACGTCCTCGCCGGTGTGGAAGACCCGGGCCAGCTCGCCGACACCGCGGCGTACTCGCCCGAGCTCACGATGGAGCAGCGCGTCGAACTGCTCGAGGCGGTCGACGTCGAAGCGCGGCTCGAGCTCGTGCTCGGTTGGATGCGCGAGACGCTCGCCGACCTGGAGCTGAAGGACAAGATCCGTACCAATGTGACCGACGGCCTCGACAAGCAACAGCGCGAACTGCTGCTGCGCCGCCAGCTCGACGAGATCCGCAAGGAGCTGGGCGAGGGTGGCGACGACGACGTCGTCGCCGAGTACCGCGCCAAGGTCGCCGAAAAGCAGCTCCCCGACGAGGTGCGACTCGCGGTCGACAAGGAGCTCGACCGGCTGGAGCGCATGGGCCAGCAGAATCCCGAACAGGCGTGGGTGCGCAACTGGTTGGACGCGGTTCTCGATCTGCCGTGGGGCGAGACTGCGCAAGAGAGCAGCGACCTCCCCGGGGCGCGGCGCGTTCTCGACGCCGATCACGAGGGTCTGGCCGACGTGAAGGACAGGATCCTCGAGTTCCTCGCGGTCCGCGTGCTGCGGCGCGAGCGGGGACTGGGAACCGAGAGCGGTCGCGGCTCGGGTGCGATCCTCGCGCTCGTCGGCCCGCCCGGTGTCGGCAAGACATCGCTCGGCGAGTCGGTTGCCCGCGCGCTCGGCCGGCCGTTCGTGCGTGTCGCCGTCGGCGGCGTCCGTGACGAGGCCGAGATCCGGGGTCACCGTCGCACCTACGTGGGTGCTCGTCCCGGTCGCATCGTGCGCGCCCTCACCGAAGCCAAGGCGATGAACCCCGTCGTTCTGATCGACGAGATCGACAAGCTCCAGGCCGGTGGATGGGCGGGCGATCCCGCCAGCGCGTTGCTCGAGGTTCTCGACCCCGCGCAGAACCACACGTTCCGCGACCACTATCTCGAGCTCGATCTCGATCTCTCCGACGTCTTGTTCCTCGCGACCGCCAACGTGCTCGAGACCATCCCCGGCCCCTTGCTGGACCGCATGGAGATCGTGACGCTCGACGGTTACACCGAGGACGAGAAGGTGGCGATCGCCGAGCACCACCTGTTCCCGCGCCAACGTTCGAAGGCCGGACTCCGCGAAGAGGAGCTCGATATCACCGACGCCGCGTTCCACGCGCTGGTCAACGGCTGGACGCGTGAAGCCGGTGTGCGCGGCCTCGAGCGGCAGATCGGCAAGATCGCGCGCAAGACCGTCCGCAAGATCGCGGCCGGCGACGCGACGAGTGTCGTCGTCGACGAGCCCGATCTGAAGGAGTACGTCGGCCGGGCGCGGTTCCGTCCCGACGACGCGACGCGCGCGGCGATCCCCGGTCTCGCGACCGGTCTCGCGGTCACCGGTGCAGGCGGCGACGTGCTCACTATCGAGGTCACCGCGATGGACGGAGACCCCGGCATGCAGGTGACTGGACAACTCGGTGACGTGATGTCGGAGTCGGCGCAGATCGCCCTCTCGTTCGTGCGCGCCAACGCCGACGAGCTCGGTGTACAACCCGGCTCGTTCGATCACCGTAAGTTCCACCTGCACGTGCCGTCCGGAGCCATTCCCAAGGACGGGCCGTCGGCCGGCATCACCATGACCACCGCGCTGGCGTCACTCGTCACCGGCCGGCCGGTGAAGCCGAACGTGGGCATGACCGGCGAGGTGACGCTGCAAGGACGCGTGCTGCCGATCGGCGGGCTCAAGCAGAAACTGCTCGCCGCCCACCGCGCCGGACTCACCGACGTCGTGATCCCGATCGACAACGAGGCGGATCTCGACGACGTGCCCGAGCAGGTGCGCGATGTGCTGCACGTGCACCCGGTCCGCGATGTCCGCGAAGTGCTCGCGATCGCATTGAGCTGAACCTCGGCAGCAACGCGGCGGCGGTCTTAGGCTGCCGCCCGTGCTGCTCGAGGGGAAGGTCGCGCTCGTAACGGGTGGTGGAGGTGGCATCGGGCGCGGAATCGTCGAGCGTTTCGTCGCCGAGGGCGCGGCGGTTGTGTTCGCGGAGATCGACCCCGACCGCGCCCGCGAGACACAGGCCGCGCTCGGCGACAACTCCGCCGCGGTCGTGTGTGACGTCCGCGATCCGGGCGCCGCGCCCGCCCTGGTGACGGCCGCCCGCGACAACTTCGGTCGGATCGACGTGCTGGTCAACAACGTCGGCCATTTCGGCGGGCGCCGCGCGCCCTTTCACGAACAGACCGACGACGAATGGGACGCGCTGTACCGGGTAAATCTCGCGCACGTGCTCACTCACAGCCGTGCGGTTCTCCCGGTGCTCCTTGCGCAGGGCGACGGGGGCAGCATCGTCAACGTCTCGACGATCGAGGCGTTCCGTGCGATCCCCACCCGCGCCGTGTACTCCGCCTTCAAGGCGGCGATCACCGGGTTCACCCGGTCGCTCGCGGTCGAATACGCGCGGGACCGCGTCCGTGTGAACGCGATCGCGCCGGACGTCACCGAGACGCTGCAGGTCCCGTACTCGAAGTGGGTCCGTGCCGAGGACGAGCACCTGATTCCCACGTGGGTGCCGCTGGGCCGGTTCGGTCAGCCGGAAGACGTCGCCGGTGTCGCGGTCTTCCTTGCGTCCGGGCTCTCGAAGTTCGTCACCGGCACGACTGTTCACGTCGACGGCGGTACGTTCGCGGCCGGAGGATGGTTCCCGACCGAGGAGGGTGCGTGGACCAACCGGCCGCGTCGACCCTGACCCCGTCGGGGACGACCTCACGCAACGGCGACGGCGCGCACCGTTCTCCGGTCCGCGACGCGTGGTACCGGAGGCTGTGGCGCACGTACGTAACCGAGGTGCGCGCCGACGCCGACGCACACGCGTCGACCACTCGCGCCACCGATCGCAAGATGGTCGTCGTGTTCGTGACCGCCGCTCTCGCGCTCACGTGCGGGAACTTTCTGTCGGACGGTGGTCAACCGCAGTGGCTCGAGCGAATCCTGCGGACAGTGCGACTCCCCGGCCTGGCGACGCGCCTACACGACGGGATGCTCGTCTCCTCGCACCGCGACTTCAATCAGCTCGCGTTCTGGGCGGTGGTCGTGATCACGTCCTACGTACTGCCGGCCGTCATCGCGATCCGCTTCGTACTCCGGGAACGCGTGATGGACTACGGCCTCCGGGTGCGCGGGATACTTCCGCACGGCCGCACGTATGCGTTCCTCTTCGCGGGTGCCGCGCCACTGATCATCGCCGCGTCGTTCACGGCGTCGTTCCAGGGCCGCTATCCGTTCTTCCATCCGGCCGCCGGAAGCTCGCTCTGGCCGTACATGTACGCGTGGTGGCTCCTGTACTGGCTGCAGTTCTGCGCGTTGGAGTTCTTCTTCCGCGGCTTCATGTTGTACGGGCTGGCGCCGCGGCTGGGATGGGCTGCCATCTTCGCGATGGCCCTGCCGTACAACATGCTCCACTACGGCAAGCCGATGCCGGAGGCGCTCGCCGCGATCGTCGGTGCCATCGTCCTCGGGAGCTTGAGCCTGAAGACGAAGTCGATCTGGTGGGGTGCCGCGCTACACATCTCGATCGCGCTCACAATGGACCTGTGCGCCTTGACCCACGCGGGTCGCGTGTTCGGTTGAAGCCGGTCAGGCGAGACTGAGTGGCAGCTCGGCGAGACCGCGCAGCACGATCCGGCCATTGTATTCGGGCGCATCGGTCATGAGGTCGAGGCGGGGGAACCGCCGGACGAGCGTCGTGATCGCGACCTGACCCTCGAGGCGCGCCAGGTGCGCGCCGAGGCACGAATGGAATCCGCCGCCGAACGACACGTGGTCGCGCGCGTCGGCGCGCCGCAGGTCGAGCTCGTCGGCGGTGTCGCCCCACTTCGCGGGATCGCGGTTCGCCGATCCCAGGCATGTCATGAGGATCGCGCCGGCCTCGATCCGGCGGCCTCCGATCTCGTACGGCGCCAGCGTGACGCGGCGCGACATCTGCACGGGCGAGTCGTAACGCAGCAGTTCGTCGACGAACGTCGCGTCGACGGCGTCGCCGGCCGCGAGCAGCTCGAGCTGGGTGCGGTTGCGCAGCAACGCCAAGGTGCCGTTCCCGATGAGATTCACCGTCGTCTCGTGGCCGGCGATGTAGAGCAGGAGCACCTGTTCCAGCAGCTCCACCTCGCTCAAACGGTCGCCCTCGTCCTCCGCGGCAATCAGCGCGCTCAACAGATCGTCGCTCGGGTGGTCGCGCTTCCACGCGATCACCTCGTCGAGATAGGCATTGATGTTGTCGATCGCTTCGAAGGAGGCGAGGATCTCCTCCCGGGAGAGGATCGGGTCGAACGTCTTCACGACCGCGCCCGACCACGCGCGCAGCTGCATGCGGTCGCGGCCCTCCGGGATGCCGAGCATCTCCGAGATGACGACGAACGGGAGTGGGAACGCCAGGTCGCTGATCAGGTCGAGTTCGCTGCCCGCGGCGGCGACGTCGAGGTGCTCGTTCACGAGCTGTTCGACACGGGGCCGGAGCTCCTCGATCGTGCGCGGCGTGAAGACCTTCGAGACGAGCCGACGGAGCCGGTGGTGGTCCGGTGGATCGAGGTTCAGCATGTTGTGTGCGCCGCCGTCCTGGCGCCGCACGGCGAGCTGGGCCTCGACCTCGGGGTCGGGCGTGACCGCGAGCGGCGCCGCGTGTCGTTCTTCCACGCTCAGGCTCGGATCGCGCAGGACGCGGTACACGTCGTCGTAACGGAAGAGGGCCCACGCCCCGATCGGGCTCAGGTGTACGGGGTCCCGCTCGCGCACTAGGCGATACTGCGAGTACGGGTCGGCGAAGAACCCGGGCTCGAACGGGTTCAGCATCACGGGCAGGTAGCCCGTGCCCGGTGTCTCGCTCGTCGTCACTGAAGGGACCGTACGCCCTCAATCCTTGCGCCGCGAGGTGACATCGGTCACATCAGTCCGGTCCGGGCCCGCCCGGTCTGGCCAAATAATAGTTGCATGATAGCTGTAACTAATGCCAGACTGCCGGCATGCAGGTCGAGGACGGCCGGGTCACGAGGGGCTTGCGCAACCGCGAGGCGATCGTCGACGCGCTGCTCGCGTGCTACGAGGCCGGCGACCTCCGTCCGAGCCTGCCCGAAGTCGCGGCGCGCGCAGGTGTCTCCCTTCGATCCGTGCACAATCACTTCGACGACGCCGAGGCCCTGCGGGCCGAGGTTGCCCGACGGCAGTGGCAGCGCCTCGCGCCGCTGCTCGGACCGGTGACGACGATCGAAGAGCTCGTCGAGCAGCGAGCCGCCTTCTACGAGGCGGCGACGCCCGTGCGACGCGCCGCGCTCTTGTCGATTCACGAATCCCCCACCATCGCCCGCAATCTCGCCCGGCTCGACCGGGTGCTGCGGCGCCAGCTCGTCGACACGTTCTCGCCGCTACCCGCCGACCTGCTCGACGCGCTCGAGCTGGTCTGCAGCTGGGACGCGTGGAACCGGCTGCGCGGCGCACAGGGCTGCAGTGTCGCCCGCGCACGACGCGTCCTCGTCCGAACCATTCGCACTCTCGCCGAAGGGAAGGTCGCATGAGCGACATCCGCCCGAACAAGGAGCAATTCCTCGCGCTCATGAACGCGCCCGACGAAGGGCCGGTCGTGATGCTGAACCTCCTGAAGTTCAAGCCTCGCGCCGGCGCGTCGGAATACAACAAGTACGGCGGCGCGGTCGTGCCGATGGTCGAGGCGCGCGGCGGTCGCGTCCTCTGGATGGGAAAGGTTGACCAGACATTGATCGGCGATCTCCACGCCGACGCTTGGGACGCGATCGCGCTCGTCGAGTACCCGAGCCGGCAGGCCTTCATCGAGATGACGACGTCGAAGGAATACGACGCCGCGCACGAGCACCGCGAATCGGGGCTCGAACGCACGGTGCTGCTCGCATGTACGCCACGGCACGAGGCGAGTTGATGGGGCGCAAGATCCTCTTCGTCACGACCGACCAGCAGCGATTCGACTCGCTCGGGTGCAACGGTGGCACCGTCGCGCGCACGCCGAACATCGACCGTCTGGCGCGAGACGGCATCAACTACCGACGGGCGTACAACCAGAACACTGTGTGCATGCCGGCCCGCTCGACGATGCTCACGGGCCAGTACGTGCGAACGCACGGCGTCGTCGCGAACGGCATCCCGTTGCCCGCCGACGCGCCGAGTGTCGCGGCGTACTTGGGTGAACACGCGGGCTATCGCACCGCACTCTTGGGCAAGGCCCACTTCGAGCCTGGATTCGACCTGCGTCTCGAATGGCCGGAGAACAGCATGGCCGGAGATGGGCTCACCGGTCCGTACCGCGGCTTCGACCACGCAGAGCTCGCGGTCCACGTGCCGGCGTTCGGCGACCACGCACTGCAGCACTACGGGCGCTGGCTCATCGACGAGCACGGCATCGAGGCGACCAGGGGTTTCTCGCCGTTGCTCGCGGCCGCGCCCGGCGGCGACACGGGCGCGCCCGAAACCCGCGTCAACCCGATACCGCGCGAGTGGTACCACACTGATTGGGTCGCCGACCGCACGATTGCCTACCTCGACACGCTCCCCGACGACGCCGACTGGTTCGTCTGGATGTCGTTCCCGGACCCGCACCATCCGTGGGATCCGCCCGCGAGCGAGCGGCATCGCTGCAACTGGCGCGACCTCGATCTCCCGGCCGGCCATCCAGGTGGCCGGGATGCCGTCGAGCGTGTCCTGGCCCAGAAGCCCGCGCACTGGCTCGCGACCTGGGAGGGCACCTTCGTGAACGCCGAGGGCGGACCCGGGAGCTACCGGCCTCAGAACGTCACGGACGACAACATCCGCGAGATCAACGCGATGGCGCACATCATGAACGAGCTCATCGACGAGGCGTGCGGGCGAGTGCTCCGGCGGATCGAGACGCGCGGCTGGACCGCCGACACCGACGTGATCTTCACGACCGACCATGGCGAGCTGCAAGGCGACTACGGACTGATCTTCAAGGGCCCCTTCCACACCGACTCGTTGATGCGGCTGCCGCTGGTGTGGCGCCCGGCGCCGTCCGCACGCATCGCCGGCGGTGTCGAGGTCGGCGAACCGGTGGGGCAACTCGATCTGGCCCCGACGTTCTGCGAGATCGCGGGCGTTCCGCCGGCGGCGTGGATGCAGGGCGCGCCGCTCCCGGCGGCCGCCGGGTCGGGCCGCGAGCGGGTGCTCTGCGAATGGGACTCGCAGTTCCCCGGTTACGGGATGCACCTCCGTTCCATCTACCGCGACGGGTGGTTGTGCACGACCTACGAGCCGTCGACGGTCGGCGAGCCGAACGGGCTCGAGGAGTTCTTCGCTCTCACAGGCATGTTCGGCGGCGGCATCGGGCCGGTGAGCCCGATCGCGTACGAGGGAACCGAGGGCGAGCTCTACGACGTCGAGGGCGACCCGCACCAGTGGGAGAACCGTTGGAGCGATCCCGCGTGCAAGACATTGCGCGACGACCTCGTCGCCGACCTGTACGACAACCTCCCGAAATCGCGCAAGGTATTGAAGGTCGCCCGCCCGGCGTGATCGCAGGAAAGCGGACGGCCGCGCGTCAGCCTGACCGTCGCGTGTGAGCCGGACCGTCGCGCGTCAAAACGCGCGGATCGGGAGCTGTTCCTCGATCGACGCCACCCGTACCCGGCCGGGCCCTTCCGCCTTGGCCGAGTACATCGCGTGATCGGCGCGCCGCAGGATCTGCTCGGCCGACTCGTTGGGCGAACCGGTCGCGATCCCGATACTCGCGCTGAGGGGGAATTTCGTCAGTGTCGAGCCGACCTCGACGATCGCGTCGATGATGCGCCGCGCGACGACGTGCGCGGCGTCGACGTCGGACCCCTGCATGATCGCGAGGAACTCGTCGCCGCCGAGGCGGCCGACCGTCACGCCGCGACGGACAATTCCCGCAACGCGCGTACCGACGTCGCGCAGAACCCGATCGCCGGCCTCGTGGCCGAGCGAGTCGTTCACTTCCTTGAATCCGTCGAGGTCGATGAACAGCACGGTCACGTCGACGCGCTCCCGCTGCCCGAGCTGTTCGGTGAGCGCGGCCCGGTTCGGGAGCCCGGTGAGCTCGTCGACGTTCGCGCGGTGCTGGAGCTGCGCCTCCAGCGCGCGCTGCTCGGTGACGTCGCGCAGGTTCAGCACGAGCGACTTGTCATGCCGCAACGTCAAACGAGCGTAGACCTGGCGCTGGCCGCGCAGCTCGTTGGTGAGTCGCCATTCGCAGCTCACGTAGTCGGACAAGGTCAGAGTCTCGTGCGCGCGTGCGATGTCGTCAGACGCGTCGCGTCCGAG
>DATJAA010000144.1:0-4087 GCA_035516815.1 Acidimicrobiia bacterium
CGCTCGAACATGCTCAGCGGGCGCGCGTTCCCGATATCACGCTGCCGCACCGCACGTTCTCGGCGACAAAACGCGTGGCGCGTTTGCTCCACGCCACGCCAGATCCGGACCGATCAGTCCGGACTCAGGCAGACAAGAGGATCGACCCAACCGACGAAGAACACTGCAAGGTCACGTGACTCAACGTGAAAGAGACCTCGTCAAAGTCGGGTTCGATCCCCCTTATCTCCACGACCTAAAGGGCTGCGGTCGCAGCCTTTTTCGTTTTCGGGTCAGGTTGCTCTGCCCATTCCATCGAGCAGCCGAACGGTCTCCCGAACGGCTTCCAGGGCAAGGTGGGCGTACCGCGAGGGCTCCCCGGCACGCGCAACCCGCCCGACGTCCTCGCGGTGGTTCGCGGCGACGCGGACACGGCGAGTCGGACGTACGTGACGGGTGCGTTCAACCTCTACACGTACCGCGGCGCGCGGTTCGACGTCGGCTCGCCCCACTCGTGGACTGGATCTGGAACGAAGGCGTTCCTGACGACGTTCCACGGCTCGATGGCAAGCTCGTCGTCTTGGTGAGGCGAGACGGGCCAAAGCGGACGTGGAGCCTCGGGCGGCCGTTCTCGGCCCTTCGTGCGCGGGTCGACCTCGCGGAGGAGCTCGCGAAGGGCGAAGTCGACACATGGCTCGCCCGATGCCGCGCGGCGGCGGAAGAGGCAGTCTCGTGAGCGACGCAGCTCGATCCCTCTCGCGCGCCAGCCTCGCGAGTCGCGACGAGCGTGTACGGCGCTGTTCAGTGACTCGGCGTTCAGGTTCGTGGACGCGCGAGGACACCATGGGCAAGGCAGACATGCCCAAGCTCGTGACCGCGCTGCGCCGAGTCGACCTCGCGCGGGTTGCTCCGTCGACGGCAAAACGCGCTGCGTAGACACACTGTCTGAAGATGCGTGCACGACGGTCTACGGCTGCGTCGCCGCGAGGCGAAGTCCGCGGGGCAGCGGAATCGCCGTGACGACTGCGTGCGATGCGTCGTCGCGGACCTCGACGCGAGCGTCGGAGACATGCAACGAGTACGTTGTTCCATCGCAATCCGCCCAATCGATCGCGGAGGATCCGTCGGAGAGCGCGTTGCCATGCCCCGCGTCCTTGCAACTCGCGAACTGTTGTCGGAATACCCGCGTGCCGAATGCGACGCGAACCACGAGGCCTGCGTCCACGGGGCGCGCCGACATCTGATCCCCGCCGGTGTTCAGCACGAAGCTCGCCTCGAGGATGCCGGGAGCGAGCGGCGCCATGCTGGTCGACTCGACCGGCGCGGGATCGATGTCGCGATGCGCGCGGCACCCCGCGAGCAATGCTGCGCACCACATGATGACACCGCAACGCATCACCAACCGAGCATAGTCGGTGGCGTGGGCTACAGCTACGTGAACCGCGATATAGACACTCGATCCGCTCTCGCGAGTCGGGCTTGGTCGTCCGCCGCGCACGAGTCTTGTGCAAGACGGCCTTGCCGAGGAGAGCAGCCGGCGGCGCCGCGCGTTGCCACGGCACCGAGGCTCAGTGGCGGTACCCAGCCGGCCATTCCCACGATCGAGACGGAGTCCTTCGTGGCCCGTTTCGTTGACCACAGACGCGGCACGTCGAGGTGAACGACGACTGCTCCCAAGGCACTGGCCTTCGCGTCGCGAAGTAGCCTGACGCTACGGGGTCTTCGTGACGAGCGAGTCGACCGCGTGGACCGGCGGGGCCGCGCCGTTGATCAGGTGCTTGATCGCTCCCAGCACGAGGCGCTGCTGCTCGAGCATCGTCTTGCCGGCGAATGCCGTCGAGACCACCTCGATCTTGTAGTGGCCGCCACCGCCGGAGACGGCGACGATCGCATCGGGCAGCTTCGCGGTGATCGACGAACGGATGGCCTCGTCGACGGCACCGACGAAATCGGTCGGGTGATCGCTCATGAGCGTGGGTCCCACAGAATCGAGTGCGATACAAGCCAGCTACGAGCGGGTAGGACGCGCGCCATCATCGTGCGAATCGTCTATGGTCACGCCGGGTCGAACTCAACCCCGATCGGAGAACGAGCATGGCCAAGAAAGAGTCGAGCGTCTACCGCGTCACCGAGATCATCGGTACCAGCCCGAAGTCCTGGGAGGAGGCTGCCCGTGACGCCGTCGAGACGGCCGCCAAGTCGCTGCGCGACCTCCGGATCGCCGAAGTCACCAAGCTCGACATGAAGATCGAGGAAGGCAAGGTCGTCGCGTATCGCGCGCGGGTGTCGCTGTCGTTCAAGTACGACGCCTAGCCCTACTGATGATAGGGTCGCTTTGATGCGCAGCGTCCTCGCGATTGCGCTGATGCCTCTTGCGGCGTGCGGGTCCCATGGCAACAGCGGGGACGCCGCGACCATCGCTCGCGGCGATTCGATACCACCCCCGGTGGACGGTCCCGGCTATCGCACGTCACTGGGCGTGTGCTGGACCGACGCGACGTGTGCGCGCGTCTTCGCGATCGCTCACGGCGGCGCGTGGGACGTCGAGACGACTCCGTACGATTCCAACGCGGCGATCGCCGCGGCATACGCCGACGGCGACGATGGCGTGAAGATCGACGTTCGCGTCACGCTCGACAACGTTCCCGTGATCGCCCACTCGAGCCCGATCCAGGTCTACGAGTCGACGGATTGCGCGAACCAGTTGATCGAGCAGATGACCGCGGCGCAGGTCACCAGCTGTCATCGCTTCCCGTCGACCACCGAGACGTTCCAGCGTCTCGATGACGTCCTGGGCTACTTGCGCGGCAGGATGGTGGTCGAGCTGTGTGTCAAGGTCGTCGGCGACTTCGGGCGCACGATCACCGAGCTCCACACCCTCGGCGCCGAGGACTTCGCGTTTCTCGAGATCAACGCGGGCGACGTTCCGACCGTGGTCCCGACCTTGCCGGGCTCCGATTCCGTCTATTACCTGGTCGACGTCGCGACCGATCTGTCTCCGATCGACGGCTTGCTCGCGATGCACGACCCGCACGAGTTCATGTACGAGATCGATCCGAGCGTCGCGATCGGGACGCTGATCACGGACACCCTGCATCCTGCAGGCGTCCGCGCGTTCACCTATGACGACACGGCCACTCCGACGGTGAGTGAGCTCGAAGCCTACTACGCCGCCGGTTACGACGCGGTCTCTTCTCAGTCCGGGCCGAACGGCGTCCAAGCACGCGTGATGGAAAACACCATGCTCGGCGTCACGCCGCCGTGATCAACTGCGTGGTGCGACGTGGACGAGCGTGCGCTTGCGTCGGCGAACTCGACATCGATGCGCGCTGCGAGCCGCGATACGACCGCGCCGCGCCCGAACCATCTCTGGCTGATCTCGTATGGTTGCTGATCGAGAGACGACTCGTGACAATCGACGGGTGCCCCGTGCGCGTAGGACCAAGTACGGCCGACTCGTAGTGGCGAGCGCGGTGCCGAAGCTCGTTGGGACGGAGTTTCTGCTTCGCAGGATGCGCGCCACGATCGGACGTGATGCCTCGACCAATGACATCGTCGTCAAGCACAGCTCTGTAAGCCGCATGCACGCTGTGATGCCATCCGGGCGCCTCAACCGCGATCATCGATCGACTTGTTCATTCGCGGGCCCTTAGTGCCTCGCGCGAACAAGCGGGTGGCGCTCAATCGATCTTCTTGCCACGGCGGTAGGCTGGAAGCGCGCGAGTCATGGCTTGCGCACGCTAGCACGCCATGCGCGACGACAATGCACCGGGATGTATGCGCCTGATGTGGCACATCGCTAACGGCAGTCGTCGCAGAGTCCGCGAAGGTGAACTTCGACCTCGCGTTGACGGACGGCGCGCGGCGTCTTCGCCGGCGACACCGCCACCGAGGTCTCCGGAAGGCATTCGACGGTGCCACACTCGGTGCACACGAAATGCGGGTGCGACTTGGGTTCGTGCTCGCTGCCGATCGCCTCGAAGCGCCAGACGTGGTCGCCGACGTCGGTGCGCCGCAGCAGGCCCACCTCGGCGAGGTCGACCAGGTTGCGGTAGATCGTCGCGCGATCCCACGCTCCCTGCTCGAGCCGATCGGCGACGTCGCTGTG
>DATJAA010000145.1:0-4361 GCA_035516815.1 Acidimicrobiia bacterium
AACCAGGGCTGGAAGGATTCCTGGGACTCGATGCGATTCCTCGACGGCTCGCTCGCGGCCACGCCGATCGCGCTGTGCGAGGTACAGGGGTACGTCTACGCCGCGCTCATCGCACGCGGCCACTGCGCGACCGAGGCGGGCGACCACGCGCTCGCCACGACGCTCAACTCGCGGGCCGCCGAGCTCAAGCGCCGGTTCAACGAGGACTTCTGGGTCGAGACCGCGGACGGCGGGTACATCGCCCTCGGGCTCGACCGCGACAAGAAGCGGATCGACGGCATCGGCTCGAACATGGGCCATTGCCTATGGACCGGTATCGTCGACGAGGAGAAGGCCCCCCAAGTCGCTCGTGCCCTGCTGTCGGAGGGCATGTTCGGTGGCTGGGGGGTCCGCACGCTCTCCGCCGAGAACAGCGGCTACAACCCGATCTCGTACCACTGCGGCAGCGTGTGGCCCCACGACAACGCGCTCTGCGCGGCCGGCCTCATGCGCTACGGCTTCGCGGACGAAGCACATCGCGTGATGCGTGGCATGGTCGACGCGTCGCGCTGGTTCGGAGACCTGCTCCCGGAGCTGTTCGCGGGCATGCCGCGCGACGGGCTGAGCTTCCCGGTCACCTACCCGACCTCGTGCTCGCCGCAGGCGTGGGCCGCGGCGTCGCCGTTGTTGTTTCTCCGGACACTCCTACGCTTCGAACCCGACATCCGCGCGAACAAGCTCCACCTCGCGCCGGCGGTACCGGAATGGATCGGGACGTTACGGCTCGAGCGCATCCCGATCATGGGTGGTCATCTCGGCGTCGAGGTGACCGGCGAGGTCGTGAAGGCGATCGAGGTCCCCGAGGACCTGACGATCGTCTCCGACCCGCGCCGGGCGACGATCACGCACTGACGCGAGCGGGCGTGAGCCGCGCCAGCGAGAGCGCGAAGTCGCCGTCGGGGTCGGTCCACCACTCGACGAGCTCCATACCCGCAGCTTGCAGCTCGAGCTCGACGCGTGCCCGCGTGAATTTGGCGCTGACCTCGGTGCGCATCTCCTCGCCCTCGGAAAACGCGACGTCGAGCTCGATCGCGCGCACGTGTACCGTCTGGGTTCGAGTGGACCGGAGGCGCATCTCGATCCACTCGCGTTCGGTATCGAACACGGCGACGTGCTCGAACGTGTCGACGTCGAAGTCGGCGTCGAGCTCGCGGTTCATCACGTGCAGCAGGTTCTTGTTGAACTCGGCCGTCACGCCCCGGGCGTCGTCGTAGGCGGCTTCGAGACGTGCGGCGTCCTTCACGAGGTCGGTCCCCAGGAGCAGGTGGTCGTCGGGCCCGAGCAGGCGCGCGACGTCGTGCAGGAAAGCGGCCCTGGCCTCGGGGAGGAGGTTTCCGATCGTCCCGCCCAAGAACGCGACGATGCGGCGCCCGACCTGCGGGATGTGATCGAGATCGACGGTGAAGTCGCCGACGATCGGCTGCACGTCAATGCCCGCGTATTCCGTCTCGATGGCCGCGGCGGCGTCGTGCAGGGTCTGCTTGCTCACGTCGAACGGGATGAAGCGCACGAGGCCGCCCGCCGCGCGCATCCCGTCGAGCAGCACGCGCGTCTTCTCGGAGGTGCCCGAACCGAGCTCGACGAGCGTGTCCGCGCCGGACCGGCGGGCGATCTCGAGCGCACGCGACTCGAGGATTGCCCGCTCGCGGCGCGTCGGGTAGTACTCCTCGAGACGCGTGATCTCGTCGAAGAGCGACGATCCGCGGTCGTCGTAGAACCACTTCGGGGGTATGTCCTTGGGGTGCGCGGTGAGCCCGCGCCGCGCGTCTTCCTCGATCGTGCTCACGATCAGACCTCACCCGCATCGCGAGCGAGGCGAACGCCGGCGAACATCCATCGACTCGAGGGCGTGAAGAAATTGCGGTAGGTGACTCGCGTGTGAGCCGGAGAGGTTTCCCGGGCGCCGCCGCGCAGCGTCATCTGCCCGCTCATGAACTTGCCGTTGTACTCGCCGACGGCCCCCGCAGGGGGCCGGAACCGCGGGTAGGGAAGGTACGCGCTCGCGGTCCATTGCCAGGCGACGTCGTCGACTGCGCGCAGGGCGCCGGGGGCCGCGCTCGCGACCGCGTGCTCCCACTCGAACTCGGTCGGAAGGCGAGCGTCGCGCCAGCGCGCGAACGCGTCGGCCTCGAAGTGGCTCACGTGGACAACGGCTTCGTTCATGTCGAGCGCGCGCCGCCCCGCGAGCGTGAACACGCTCCAGGTGCCCGCGCCTTCCTCGCGCCAGTACAGCGGCGCGCTCCACCCGTTCGCCTGCACGGCGTACCAGCCGTCGGAGAGCCAGAGCTCCGGACGTCGGTAGCCGTCGTCGGCGATGAACTCGAGCCATTCCCCTGCGCACACGAGGCGATCGGCGATTGCGATCGGTTCCAGATGCACGACGTGGCGCGGCCGTTCGTTGTCGAACGAGAAGCCTTCGCCGTCGTGGCCGATCTCGGTGTTCCCCCCCGCGACCTCGGCGAACCGCATTGGAGTGGCGGCAGTGGACACCGCGGGTGTGGGCACGTAGATCGGGTCGGTCGGGTTGCAGTGCAAAACGTGTTTGATGTCCATCAGCATCAGCTCTTGGTGCTGTTGCTCGTGATGCAGCCCGAGGGTGACAAGCGCGGCGGTGTCGGCGTCGCATTCGTCGATGAGTTGATGCATTGCGCCGTCGACGTGCGCGCGGTACCGGGCGACCTCGGCGACCGACGGCCTGGAGAGCAGGCCTCGCTCTGGACGAGGATGACGCGGACCGACGGCCTCGTAGTACGAGTTGAAGAGATACGCGTACGCCGGGTCGAACACTTCGTACCCGGACGCGCGCGGCGCGAGCAGGAACGTCTCGAAGAACCACGTGGTGTGCGCCCGGTGCCACTTCGTGGGGCTCACATCGGGCATCGACTGGACGACTTGGTCCTCGTCGGAGAGGGGCGCGGCGAGTGCTTCGGTGAGCGCGCGCACCCGGAAATATCGCTCGTGCAGCTCGACGCGGTCGGCCGCGTCGAGCGAGGGACGGGTTGTGAGCGCGGTCATCGGTCCAGCGTCCCGAAACAGGCTGCGACCCACGCGCAGTTCCGGACCGGAGCGATCCATTCGACGACACCGACCATCGGGCTCCCCTCTCACCGCGTTGGACGTACGGAACAACCTGGTACCCGAGTTCATGCCGCGCGTTACACCCGAGTTCGTAACGGGGCCGGCGCGCGGATTGACCGTACCCAACGGCTGGGACACTCAACGGCGCTGGCAACGGCGCTGGCAACGGCGCTGGCAACGGCGCCTGGCCACGGCGCCTGGCGACAGCGGCTCGGGTTCCGCGCGCGCAGCCGACCGCGCTCGGCGGTCAGCCGGTACGGGTCACCAGCCCCGCTCTACCCACTCGTCGAGGTGGGGCCGCTCGGTGCCGATCGTCGTGTCGAGCCCGTGTCCCGGGAGGACGAGGGTCTCGGCGGGGAGCGGGAACAGACGCTCGTCGACCGACCGGATGATGGTTGGGAAGTCGCCGCCCTCGAAGGTGGTGTTGCCGACACCGCCCGGGAAGAGGGTGTCGCCGCTGAACAGGACGGGGTGGCCTTCGACCAAGAAGCACGTCGACCCCCGAGTGTGGCCGGGGGTATGGATCGTGTGCAGGCGGAGATCGCCCACCGCGATCACGTCGTCGTCGGGGATGATGAAGTCGTAGCCGGGCAGCATCTCGGCGTCCTGGGTCGCGATGCCCACGTCGATCCCGGCGTCGCGCATCTGGGTGACGGCCTGGATGTGGTCGAAGTGGCCGTGCGTGGTGAGCACCCGCCGCACACCGGTGGCCCGCGAGATGTCGAGCAGCAGCTCGTGCTCGTTGGCCGCGTCGACGAGCACCGCGGCGCCCGAGCCCTTGTCGCGCAGGATGAAGACGTTGTTCTCGAACGGCCCGACCACCAGCTTGTCGATGCGCACGTCCGAGGTCTCGTAGTGCGCGGGCCGGGCGGTTGCGCTGGGCATGCGCCGAGGCTACCGCCGACCTGGAAACATGACCGGTCGGTCAAGTAGCGTCGGACCGCCATGGATTTCGTCGACACGCCCGCGGAAGCGGCCTTCCGAGCGGAGGTGCGCGCCTGGCTCGATGAGCACCTGACCGGCGACTTCGCCGCGCTCGGACCCGGGAGCGGGCCGAGCGACGAGACCGGCTGGGACGTGCGGGTCGAGTGGGAGAAGCTGCTCGGCGCCGACCGTTGGGTCGGCCTCACGTGGCCCGAGGAGTACGGGGGTCGTGCCGCGAACACGGCCGAGCAGATCATTTTCAACGAGGAGTACACGCGTGCCAACGCGCCGACTCGTATCTCGTTCTTCGGCGAGGGCCT
>DATJAA010000146.1:0-2793 GCA_035516815.1 Acidimicrobiia bacterium
TCGAACCACAAGAGCAGCCCGTCGCCGAGCTCCTTCACCACTCGTGCCGCCTCGGGGAGCGCGGCGCGCACCATCTGTTCCTGACGTTCGAGCAACGCAAGCGCCAAGTCGTCGCCGTGCGCATCGGTCAGGGCGGTGAACCCGACGATGTCCGTGAAGACGATCGCGCCGTGACCCTCCATCAGCCGCTCGACACCCGGACCGCACCGCTGACGCTCACGACCGCGATCTCGACGTCGTGGCCGGGCGGGCAATCACACTGCACGTGCCCGCTCACCGAGCGCAGTCGCGCCAGAGGCTTCGTCGCGGGCGGAACCTGGATCTCCACCCTGCCTGACACCGTGTGCACCGAGACGCGGTCTTTGCCGCCCGCCCCCACGACGACCTTGCCGCTGACGGTCTTCACCTCGGCACCGT
Organism: Acidimicrobiia bacterium; assembly: GCA_035516815.1. Lineage (GTDB taxonomy): Bacteria > Actinomycetota > Acidimicrobiia > IMCC26256 > PALSA-610 > PALSA-610. Next base: position 418 of record DATJAA010000146.1, read on the forward strand.
CGACGTGCTCGAGGTGCACCACGCCGGACACGGCCGCAACGGTCGCGCGACCCGCCCGCCCGACGTGCACCGCGGAGCTCTTGGTCATGATGCGGCATGCGTCGGAGCAGGTCCCGATGTCGATGGTTCCCGATTTCGTGCGCAGGTCGAGGCGGGCGACCTCCTCGATGCGGATACGTCCGCTGACGGTTGCGACCCTGGCGGTCCCGAACGCACCGAGCAGCTCGACCTTGCCCGAGACGGTACCCACGGTGATTTCGGTGCCCGAGGCGCACCGGACCTCGATCACGCTGCTCGAGGGCAACCGCCGGATGTGGAGCGTGCCGTCGTCGCGCGTCTCGATCGAGCCGTCGACCACCTCGAGCTCGGCACCCGGTTCGGCCCGGACGCGCACATTGCCCGACCGCGTCGTGATCTTCAGGGGCGCCGAGCCGGGCATTGCCGCTCAGCCTACGCATCCACCCCGGGCCGCGGGTCGGGCGCGAGCATCGCGGGGAGCGGCCGGGCGTGCGCCAGTGCAAGGTGTTGCACGGCGCGAGTCAACGCGACGAACAACAGTCGCGCGCCGATCGGTTGCAGCTCGGCGATCTCCGCCGGCTCCACGACGATCACCGCGTCGAACTCGAGACCCTTGGCGAGACGCGCCGCGAGCACGACGAGCGGACGATCGGGAGAGACCTCACCGGGTTCGGCGAGCACGACGCCCCGGTCCTCGATCGCGCGCCGCAACGCGGCGACCCGCTCGTCGGCGGCGATGACCGCGACCGTTCCGAACTCCTTGGCGAGCGCCAACGCATGATCGGCGATCGCGGGAACGAGCTCGTCACGCGACCACTCGTGCGCATCGGGCGGATCGCCGTCGGCGCGCACCGATCGAGACGGCGCGACACCCGGCGCGGCGAACGGGAGGAGCCGGTTGGCGAGCGCGAGGAACGCGCCCGGAAGCCGGTAGCCCATCGTGAGCTCGGCACGCTGCGCATTGGCCGGGCGACCCAGATGCTCGAGCGTCAAGTCCCAGCTCGTCGGCGACGCCGGCCCGGTGGCCTGCGCGAGATCACCGAGGACGGTCATCGAGTGGTGCTGCGCGCGCCGGGCGAGCATGCGCAGCTGCATCGGGGAGAGATCCTGCGCCTCGTCGACGACGACGTGACCGAAGCGGCGCGGCGCGCCTTTGACCACTGCCTCGGCCTCGTCGAGGAGCGGAAGGTCGTCCGCGGTCCACGCGTCGCCCGACCTCGGCCGGCGCCGCAGTAGCACGCGTTGTTCGTGCTCCGTGAGTACCCCGTCGGCGGCACGGGCGAGGAAGGCGCGTTGCGTGAGCAGGGAGCGGACGAGCGCGACGGGACTGACCGTGCGCCAGCAGCCGTCGATCGCCCGGCGCGATTCCGCATCGGCCAGCAGGCCGGCGCCGAAGTCGCCCTCGTCGAGTTCGATGGCGACGCCGCCGGTGTAGAGCTCGTATGCCTTCCGGACCAACGACTGGCGGAACCGTTCGCGCTGCGTCGCGACCGGCGCATCGCGACGACGCGCCGCCTCGACGAGCGCGCGCACGTCGTCGGCTGCCAGCGCGAGACGGCGCGTGCGAAAGCGCAGGGTCAATCCGTCGGCGGGAGGGCGCACCGCGTCGGCGGCACCCCGGGCGACCACCTCGGCCATACGCGCGTCGCCTTTGATCGCGGCAACTGCGATCGGATCCTCGTCGACGACGCGAAAGCGCAGCGCCAGCAGCCCGTCGACCGTCGTCTGCGTCGCCGACGTCTCGCCGAGCGACGGCAGCACCTGCGAGATATAGCGCAGGAACACGGGGTTGGGGCCGACGACCAGCACTCCCTCGCGCGCCAGCCGGACCCGGTGCTCGTACAGCAGGAACGCGGCGCGGTGGAGCCCGACCGCGGTCTTGCCGGTTCCGGGTCCGCCTTGCACGACCACGCAGCTGTCGATCGGCGCGCGGATGATCGCGTCCTGCTCGGCTTGGATCGTCGCGACGATGTCGCGCATCTGCCCGGTGCGGGCCCGGCCGAGCTCGGCGAGCAACGGGTCGGGCACGCCACCCGACCCGGCCAACGAGTCGGGATCGGCGAAATCCTCCTCGAAGACGTCGGTCAGCTCACGCGCGGTGAACACGAAGCGGCGGCGGCGCTCGAGCCCCAAGGGATCCGCGAGCGTCGCCCGGTAGAACGGAGTGGCCACGCCGGCGCGCCAGTCGACCACGACGGGCGTGCCGTCGGTGTCTTCGATGTGTCGGCGACCGACGTACCACCGCTCGCCGGACTCTTCGTCGATCCGGCCGAAGCACAGGACGGCGACGTCGTCGTCCAACGATTCGAGCCGGCGTTGCAGCTGCCACCGGACCGCCTCCGCATCGGCTTCGTTCGC
>DATJAA010000147.1:0-10435 GCA_035516815.1 Acidimicrobiia bacterium
TCCCTGCGACCTCAGGCTCTGTGAGATTCCGCGGTGAGGAGGTGCTTGATCTCGAGGGTGGGGAACTGCGGGAACTACGTCGCAAGATGCAGTTCGTGTTCCAGGATCCGTACGCATCGTTGAATCCGCGTATGACTATCGGCTCGATCGTCAGCGAACCGCTACGCATTCACAAGCTTCGGAAAGGGCATGAAGTTGAGCGCGTGAAGGAGCTCATGGAGCTCGTCGGGTTGAACCCGGAACATGTGAATCGCTTCCCGCACGAGTTCTCGGGTGGCCAGCGCCAGCGCATTGGAATCGCGCGAGCGCTCTCACTCGACCCCGAGTTGCTCGTCCTCGACGAGCCGGTCTCCGCGCTCGACGTCTCAATTCAGGCCGGCATCGTGAACCTACTCGAGGATCTGCAGGACGAGCTGCACGTAGCCTATGTCTTCATCGCGCACGATCTATCAGTCGTGCGGCACATCTGCGACGACGTTGCGGTCATGTATCTCGGCAAGATCGTGGAACTCGGCGATGCAAACAGCGTCTACGAGCATCCGCAACATCCGTACACGCAGGCTCTCCTTTCCGCGGTGCCTATTCCGGATCCCCGGCGTGAGCGCAAGCGCGGGCGGATCATCCTCGAAGGCGATGTGCCGAGTCCGGTCTCGCCGCCGTCGGGTTGTCGCTTCCGCACGCGCTGTTGGCTGGCGCAGGAGGTCTGCGCGCAAGCGGAGCCGGTCCTCATGGACCGCGGCGCCGGCTTCCCCGTCGCGTGCCATTTCGCCGACGGCACGTCGACGGCGCCGTCGCTGAAAACCGCCGAACCGTAGGGGAATGCCGGCCCAGTAGTAATCAGTCGGCCGCCATGTGCCGGACGAGATAGTCGCGACAGCCGGCGTACGTGCGAACGAGCTGGTAGTCGGTCTCGGGTATCTGTACGCCCGTTGCTTGCGAGAGCGCGATCAGGAAGTTGAGGAAGTCCATCGAGTCGAGATCGAGCGTCTCCTGCAAGTCGACGTCCGGCGCGAGGTCGTCGAAATCAGCCTCGGGCGCGATGCTCGCGAGGGCGGAGCGGATCGCGCGGTCAGGGTCGGTGGTCATTCAGAGGTCCTCCGGATGGTGCAGGTGCCGCGTAACGGCGGAGAGGAAGCGAGCGCCCAACAGGCCGTCGGTGGCGCGGTGATCGGCTGACAGCGTTGCCGTCACAACGGGACGGATCCCGATGCCGCCGTCGGCCGCCCATACCCGTTCGCTCACCTTGCCGAAGCCTACGAGCGCGACCTGCGGCGCGTAGATCACGCCGTAGACGGCGCGCACGCCTCGGTCGCCAAGGCTGGTGACGGTGATCGTCGCGTCGGTCATCTCGGACGCCCGCAGCCGGCCGCCCCGCACGCGAGCAGTGAGGTCGCGTAGGCGAATCATCAGGTCGGCGAGCGAGCACTTGTCGGCGTCGCGGATTGCCGGCGCGACGAGGCCGCCGCCTCGCATCGCGATGGCGACGCCCAGGTGCACACCGTCACCGGGCACAAAGGTTCCGTCGGACCAGTGGCCGTTCAGCGCCGGCATCTCGCGCGCGGCGACCGCGACGGCTTTGTACAACATCGCCGCCGGCAGGATCCGTTCCTCGACGGAAACGCGTTCGTTATAGTGCGCGAGCCAGGCCATCGCGTGCGCGAGCTCGATGTCGTCTTCCAGGTAGTAGTGCGGGATCTCGCGCTTGGATCTCGTCATGAGATTGCCGATCGCGCGCCGCATCGCGCTCGCCTGGTCGACCGGCAGCGGCGCGATGACCGGCGCTCCTGCGGCGGCGCGCTCGACGTCATCGGCGCTGATCGGATGCCCGGGCCGGCCGGGGACGACGCTCCCAATGTCGACTCCCAGCTCCGCGGCCCGCCGGCGTGCGTAGGGCGATGCCGCAATGCGCCCGGCTTCCGCGGTTGGGAGAACGATCGTCGCGGAGGACGGCCTCGGATGAGGCGGTGACGGCGCGGAAGGCGGTGACGGCGCGGAAGGCGGTGACGGCGGGGGCGCGGACGTCGGCGGCGGCACCACCTCGGCCGTCGGCGGCGGCACCACCTCGGCCGATGTCGGTGCCGGCGTGGCATCGTCGCCGTCGTAGATGGTCGCGAGGGGCGTGCCGATCGGCAGTTTCTCGTCGCTGACTGGCGCGAGCAACTCGCCGATCACGCCATCGTCGAAGACCTCGGCCTCGATGTCGGCTTTGTCGGTCTTGATGACCGCGACGAGATCCCCGCGGTGCACACGATCGCCGGGCTTTACGAACCATTCGAGCACGGCGCCTTCGGTCATGTCGGCACCGAGCGACGGCATGCGAAACACGCGCGGCTCAGCCATGGCACACGCGCTGTGCCGCGGCGACAACGTCCGGCGCCGACGGCAGCGCGGCGTCTTCGAGCTGTCGCGCGTACGGCATCGGGACTTCTGCGCTGCACACACGCGCTACGGGCTCGTCCAGGTCGAAGAAGGCGAGCTCCATGATGCGCGCCGCGATCTCCGCCGAGATCGATCCGCTGCGCCATGCCTCGTCGACGATCACTGCCCGGTGGGTGCGCCGCACCGAGTGCACGATCGTCTCGTCGTCCAGCGGCCGCAGTGTGCGCAGGTCGATGACCTCGGCATCGATGCCCTGCGAGGCGAGTGCCTCGGCGGCCTCGAGCGCGACGCGCACTGTGCCGCCGTACGCAACCAGCGTCACATCACTTCCCGGGCGTCGCAGCGCCGCTCGCGTGAGGTCGACGGGGCCTGCGTCGTCGGACAACTCCGCCGACGCTCCGTAGAGCGACGCGTGCTCGAATATCAGGACCGGGTCAGGATCCTCGAGCGCCGGCCAGAGCATGCCGCGCGCGTCCTCGACCGTCGCGGGCGTCAGGATGCGCAGGCCGGGGATGTGCGCATACCAGCCCTCGAGGCTGTGTGAGTGCTGCGCTCCGACCTGTCGGCCGCCACCTGTCGCCATACGGATCACAAGTGGCACATTGCACTGCCCACCCGACATGTGCAGCAGTGTCGCCGCGTTGTTCAGGATCTGGTCGAGCGCGAGGAGACTGAAATTGACCGTCATGATCTCGACGATCGGGCGCATCCCGCCGAGCGCGGCTCCGATCCCCGCGCCGACGAAGGCCGATTCCGACAGCGGGGTGTCGCGGATGCGCTCGGGACCGAATTCGTCGAGCAAGCCCATACTCACCGCGAAGCAACCGCCGTAGCGCCCGACGTCCTCGCCCATCAGGAACACGCGCGGGTCGCGCTGCAACGCGTCACGCAAGGCCTGGCGGCAGGCCTCCCGATAGGTCACACTGCTCATGTACGGCCGATCTCGCTCGTGACGAAGCGTGTGAGATCGGCGACGGGTTCGTCGGTCCCCTGTTCGGCGAACGCCACCGCATCGTCGATCTCGGCCTTGGCGTCGGACTCGATGCCGTCAACGTCGTCTTGGGCGATTTGGGCCTGCTGGATCAAGGCGGGGATCGGGTCGCGTTCCTTCCAACGCGCGACCTCGGCCTTGTCGCGGTAAAGGTCAGGGTCGTACATCGAGTGGGCGCGGAAGCGGTAGGTGCGCAACTCGAGGAGGTGCGGTCCGCCACCACCTCGCACCGCTTCGACCGCGTGACGGGCTGCATCGCGCACCGCGAGCACGTCCATGCCGTCGACCGGCCACGCGGGCATCTCGTAGCTCGATGCCTTCAGCGCGATGTCGGTCTCGGATTCGGATCGCGCCAGGGCGGTTCCCATCGCGTACAGGTTGTTCTCGCAGCAGAACACGACGGGTAGCCTCCACAACGCGGCGAGGTTCATTGATTCGTGGAACTCGCCTTCGGCGACGGTGCCTTCTCCGAAAAAGCACGCGACGACCCTTCCCGTCGTCTGCATTTGCTCCGCGAGCGCGAGACCGACCGCAACCGGCAGGCCGCCCCCGACGATCGCGTTGCCGCCGTAGAAGCGGTGCGCGACGTCGAACAGGTGCATCGATCCGCCGCGGCCGTGGCTGCAGCCTTCGAGCTTGCCGTACATCTCGGCCATGATGGAACGCGCGCTGACGCCACGGAGGAGCGCGTGGCCGTGCTCCCGGTAGGTCGCGACCACGGCATCGTCCGGGGCGAGCGCTCGCATCACGCCGGCGGCAACAGCTTCCTCGCCGACGTAGAGATGGAGGAACCCGCGGATCTTGGCCGCCGAGTACAGCTCCACGCAGCGCTCCTCGAAGCGGCGAACGCGCACCATGTCGCGGAGCAGGGCGAGCGCCTCGTCGTGCACAGAGGTGCTCACGTGTCCGACTCCAAGGTTGACAGGTCTCCTTCGGGTAGCCCGAGCTCACGTGCTCGGAGTAGGCGTCGCATGATCTTGCCGCTGCGCGTCTTCGGCAACTCGGCGCGGAACTCGATCTCCTTCGGTGCGACCGCGGCGCCCAAGCGCTTACGGCCGAAGCCGATGAGCTCGAGGCGTAGAGCGTCAGTCGGCTCGAAGCCGGCCCGCAAAACCACAAATGCCTTCACCACCGCGCCGACGACCGCATCGGGCTTGCCGATGACGCCGGCTTCCGCGACCGCCGGATGCTCCATCAGTGCGCTCTCGACCTCGAACGGTCCGATGAGATGACCCGCCGACTTGATGACATCGTCGCCCCTTCCGACGAACCAGTACCAACCATCTGCATCGCGAGTCGCGAGATCACCACTCAAGTACCAGCCACCCGCAAAGCAGCGACGGTAGCGCTCCTCCTCGTCCAAGTAACCGCGAAACATCGAGGGCCACCCGGGGCGCAGGGCGAGCTCACCTTCCTCGCCCACGTCGGCCTCGACCGCGCGGCCGTCCCGCACGACGACATTCCCTTCGTTGTCGCGGCGCAAGATCGTCGCATCGATGCCCGGAAGGGGCCGCCCCATGGAACCGGGCCGGATTTCGCATGCCGCGAAGTTGGCGATCATGACCCCGCCCGTTTCGGTCTGCCACCAGTTGTCGTGGATGGCGAGTCCGAGCGCCTCCACCCCCCAGAGCACCGCCTCGGGATTGAGTGGCTCTCCGACGCTGCTCACGAACCGCAAAGCCGAAAGGTCGTGATCGCGCGCCGAAATCGTCGTGGCCCGCATCATCATCCGTACCGCGGTGGGCGCGGTGTACCACACGTTCACGCGCTCGCGCGCAAGTGTCTCGTACCATCGCGAGGCGTCGAACTCGGCTTCGTCCACGACGAGGGTCGCACCGATGGTGAGAGGCGCGATGATCCCGTACGACGTACCGGTCACCCAGCCGGGATCGGCGGTGCACCAGAACACATCGTCGGCGCGCAGATCGAGCGCGAGTCGCGCGGTGGCATGGTGAGCGACGACCGCTTCGTGCACATGCATCGCGCCTTTGGGCGTTCCCGTCGTACCGCTGGTGAAGTGCAGGAGGGCGAGCTGGTCGGGCTTCGTCGGAGGGATCGCGAACTCGGGACTCGCCGCTTCGAGCAACGCGGCGAGATCGTAGGAACCACTGACGTCCGCGTCAGCGCCGTCGACGAACAACACATGTGCAAGGTGCGGGAGTTGGGCGCGCACCGCCGCGACTTTGCGGCGGTAGAGGGGCCGAGACGTGACGAGCACTCGGGCGTCGCCGAGATGCATTCGCTGTCGGATCGGCTCCGGGCCGAATGCCGAGAACAGCGGGGAGACGACCGCGCCGATTTTCAGCGCGCCGAGCACCGCAACATGGAGCTCCGGAACCCGCCCGAGCAGCGTGAACACCCGGTCGCCCGCGCGCACGCCGAGCGCCTGCAGCGCACGAGCGAAACGGTTCGTCTGCTCCTCCAGCTGCGCGTACGTGACCTCGCGCCGACGGCCGTCCTTCGCGAGCCAGATCAGTGCGATCTTCTCGGCCTCTTGGCCGTGTGCGTGGCGGGTGACTGACTCATGGGCGATGTTGATACCACCGGACCGGAGGCCGTCGAGCTCGTGGCGCGCGGCGTCCCATGTGAACGCGGCCCGCGCTGCGTCGTAGTCCAGAAGGTTTGGCTGTGTCGTCCAGACAGTCGGCTTGCAGATCGTTTCCCAGCGCACGCCTCACCTCACCGCCGGCACATGTTCACACGCTTGTCGCATGGAGCTCGTCGCCGGCCGCCATCAGTCGCAAGTCAGAGAACACGTCGACCACCTCGGGAGCATTCCCGGCCGGCCGGCCGAGCGTCGAGCGTGGCGTTCTGCATGAGCCGAGTCTTATCCGGCTTCGCCCAGGGCTGCAGGGCCAAAGGACCCGATGGCGATGTTCGGTGGTCTGATTTCGGCATCCCCGTTCCGTGTCCGGGCTGGTGGGGCCCTTCGCCTCTGGGCGGAACACGGAGGCGTCTCTAGCGTCACCGACGTATCCGACGCCGAAGGAGGGCCGCCATGCGTACCGTTCATGCCGTTCGCAAACCGCCTGGATCGTGAGGTGGTCGGCGCGCCATACCCAGAACACTCGAACCTGCCCGCCGAGCGCGACTCGGACTGACGTTTCGCGCGCTCGAGCGGCAGCTGCACGAGAATCGGCTCGATGAGCGAGGGGCTTGTTGTTGCGATCGGAATGGCGCTCGCGTTCGCGTTCACGAACGGTGTTCACGATGCGGCAAACGCGATCGCGACACTCGTTGCGACCCGCGCCGCGCGTCCGGGCACCGCGGTGCTGCTTGCGGCGGCAGGCAACGTGCTCGGTCCGCTCCTGCTCGGGAGTGCGGTGGCGAACACGATCGCGGGCATCGTCACGGTTCCGTCGAGTCAAATGACGCAGGTCGTGGGCGCCGCGCTGACCGGTGCGGTCGTGTGGAACGGGCTCACCTGGTGGCGCGGGCTGCCGTCGAGCTCGGGACACGCGTTGCTCGGAGGTCTCGTCGGCGCCGCGCTCGTCGAGGGCGGCGCGGGCTCGGTCAATTGGGGCGGCTTCAACGGCATCAAACCGGTCGGAGTGCTCGGCGTCGCGGCGGTACTGACCATCGCGCCCCCCTTGGGCTTCGCCGCGGGGCTCGTCGTAGACCGCGCGTTGCGCCGCGCCGCGCGGCGAAGCACGCGGCGTGTACGCGGGCCCGTGCGCGCCGCGCAATGGATCATGTCGGAGGGCCTCGCGATGAGTCACGGCGCCAACGACGCGCAAAAGACAGTCGGCGTCGTCGCGTTACTGCTCGTGGCCGGCGGCGAGCTCCACCACCTTGCTTCGCCGCTCTGGGTCGAGCTGGTGTGCGGAATCGCACTCACCGCGGGCACCGCGCTCGGTGGGTGGCCGATCGTGCGGACGCTCGGCCGGCGAATCACCTTGATCCGGCCCGTGGACGCGCTCGCGAGCCAAAGCGGGTCCACTGCGGTCCTGCTCGGCGCGTCGTTGCTGGGCGCGCCGGTGAGCACCACCCAAGTGGTCGCGTCGTCGGTGATCGGTGTCGGTGCCGGACGACGTCGTTGGCGCCATGTGCGCTGGCGCGTCGTCCGCGGCATGCTGCTTGCCTGGCTTGTCACCGTTCCGGTCACGGCCGTGTTCGCAATCGTCGCTCTGCTGCCCTGGAGGTGGTTGACGTGACCACGAAGCGTTGGTTCCTGCCCGAGAACCCGGATCTGCTCGCAATGCTGCGCGAGCAGGCCGCGATCACCGTGGAAGCAATGCAGGCGCTCATCTCGTGGTCGAACGGTGACGCCACTGCGGCGCGCACGGTCCGCGACTGCGAGCATCGCGCCGACACCGTCAAGCGCGAGCTCTGGCGTGCCCTGCGCGACGCCTTCTCACCTCCGCTGGATGCGGAGGACCTCTACACGTTGTCGGCCGACCTCGACGAAGTGCTGAACGGCGCGAAGGACCTCGTGCGCGAGATGGAAGTCATGGATATGGAGCCCGACGCTCCCACGCGCGACATGGTCACGATTCTCGCGGAAGCCGTCGGCCATCTCGCCGACGCGTTCCGGTGTCTCGGCACCGGCGATGACGCAACCCAGTCCGCCGACGCCGCGATCAAGAGCCAGCGCCGGATCGAGCGCGCCTACCGCCCCGCGATGTCAGACCTCCTCGAAGTCCCCGACGTGCGCGAGGAGATGAGTCGCCGTGAGATCTACCGGCGGCTCGCCCGGATCGGCGACCTCGTGCACACCGTCGCCGAGCGAATCTGGTACTCAGTCGTGAAAGAGGCATGACCCACGCAACGACGTCGACCGGGTCGTCGGGACGTGCGAACACGCCGGTCCGGCGCCACACGTCGCCCGGGTCCGGCCAATAGGGGTCGTCAAGGGCAGACCGCGTAGGCCTTTTGGCCCTTCCGGCTGCGCGGTGAGGCGATCATCATCGATCACGGACGACAGGAGACACCATGAACAGAGGACTCGTCGAGCAGCTGGCGCAGCTTCATGGCGCGCCCGCGGTCTCGATCTCTTTCCCCCTCGACACCCGCCGACCTGGAAACCTGCATGACTCCGGCCTCCTCAGAGACCTTGGCGAGAGTGCCGCCGGGCAGGTGCGCGCAACAGTCTCTGGGCGTGCGGCGACATCGTTGGTGTCGCGCATCGATGCAACACTTTCCGAAGTCGACCTCGACCATCCGACGCCCGGCGTCGCCGTCTTCGTCTCACCCGATGTAACGCGCATCATTCCGCTCGACTCGCCGGTCGAGCCCGAGGTCGTCGTCGGTGAGCGGTTCGCGATCCGTGGCTTGCTGACCGCATTCCTCCATCGGCGACACGTGCGGGTAGTGGTGCTCTCACAGGCAAAAACGCGCTGCATTGACCTCAACGGGCACGAGGTGCGAGAGCGGTTCGATTTCGGCTTCCCCGTCGAGATCGAACCGCCGGTCGAGGCCGACGCGCCGCACCGCGACTTCCCACTCGACGAGCACGAACACGCCGAAGCAGTCAAGTTCGTGTTCCGAGCGGTCGACGACGCGCTCGAGGCACTGCAACACTCCGACGTACGCCCGCTCGTGCTGCTCGGTGCCGAACGTGACCTCGCCTACTTCGACGAGATCACGCGGCACGGTGGCAACGTCATCGGCCGCGTCCACGGTGACTACGAACGAGAGACGGCCGACACCATCGCGGATCTCGCGCAACCGGTCGTCGACGCGCACGAGGTCGACCAGCAAGATCGGGCGTGCGCCGAGGTACGCGAGGCGATCGGGAGCCGGGCGGTCGCCGGCATCGTCGACACATGGAAGGCCGCGCGAGACGGCCGCGGGTACCGGCTCGTCGTCGAAGACGGGTTCCGATATCCGGCGCTCGTGGTAGACGATGCTCTCGAGCCCGCGCGGGTCGACGATCCGGACCGGTTCGACGCTGTCGAGAACGCGATCGAGGAAGTCGTACGCCACCGCGGGGACGTCGTGGTTGTACGCCCCGACGACCTCGCGGACCTCGGCAGCATCGCGCTCATCACGCGTTACTAGAGAAGGGACCGGTGATGGCAGACCCACGCGACCCCGTCAGCGACGTGATGTCGAGCGGTGCGGTGTCCGTTGACGAGAAACTCACACTACGCTCGCTCGCCGCTGTCCTTGCGGAGCTCGACATCGGCGTCGCGCTCGTCCGCCGGCCTGACGGATCGATCGGCGTAGCCTCCGAACGCGACGTCGTACGTGCACTCGCCGACGGCGCCGATCCCGAAGAGGTGTGGGTCGCCGACGTCGCGAGCGACGACATCGTGTTCGCTGCGCCCGACGAGACCATCGTCGCAGTCGCGGAACAGATGACCGCCGAAGGAGTTCGGCATGTGACGGTGGTTGATGGCGGGGCGATCGTCGGCGTCGTTTCGGCGCGCGATCTCATGCCCATCCTGGCAAACTACGCTCGCTCCTCGATCTGAGCGTGATGTCATTTGTCACGGCGGTAACGGAGCCCGCCCTCGCTGCCGGGTCCATCGCGTTCGCACGGGTGGGGCTATCATCTGACGCTCACGTCGGAGTGGCGGAATAGGCAGACGCGCTAGGTTGAGGGCCTAGTGCCCGCAAGGGCGTGGGGGTTCAAGTCCCCCCTCCGACACACGTACTCCCACCTGCGAAAACGTCCCCGGGACGTCATCCCGCAGGGCACCCTCTCCCCCCGAATCCAGCCGGATTTCTAAGATTTTCTAAGATCCTGCGAAGGACGACTTCTATCTCCCCGTCGGCGATGCTCGTGTAGATCGAGACGGCCTCAGTGCGGTGCTGTCGTACTACTTCGCTGCCTTTCCGGATCTACGCTACGAGGTCAAGGCACTGATCGGCGAAGGAGACCTCGTCGTCGCGCGGGTTCGGATGGTCGGCACCCACACCGCGGCGGATTACTCCGGGCAGGCCGCGTCGGGAAGACCGTTCGCCGTAGATGAGGTCGACACGTTCCAGGTCGTCGACGGACACATCACGACCTACGACATTGTGTGGGACGAGCTGGCGTTCCGTCGCCAGCTTGGTCTGTCGCTCGACGCATAGCTGCCGATCGGCGCTCGCCGCCCAGCCCGGAGTCAGGCATCATTC
>DATJAA010000148.1:0-6367 GCA_035516815.1 Acidimicrobiia bacterium
GGCCCGCGCACGACTGGTACGCCTTCACCGTCGCGTTCAAGGGGGTCTTCCTGGAGGGTCTCGAGGTCGCGTTCATCGTCGTGACCATCGGCGGAACGCAGCACAGTGTCGGGCTCGCCGCGCTCGGCGCCGCGCTTGCCCTTTTCGTCGTGCTGGTCGCGGGCATCATCGTGCACCAACCCCTGGCTCGGGTGCCTGAGAACACGTTGAAATTCGGGGTCGGTGTCATGCTCACGGCCTTCGGCACGTTCTGGAGCGCCGAAGGCGCCGGCGTGTCCTGGCCCGGATCCGATGCCGCGCTCCTCTGTGTCGTCGTGTTTGTCCTGCTCCTGTCCTTCGGGCTCGTGGAGTTGCTGCGCCGTTCGGGCGTCCGGGGATCGCTCGCCGGTTCGCAATGAGCAAACTCCGGAGGTTCGGACGCTTCTGGTACGACTTCATCGTCGGTGACGACTGGATCGTCGCGGCCGCGGTCGTCGCCGCGGTCGTCGCAACCACCTTGCTCGCGCATCACGGCCGGAATCCGTGGATACTCATGCCCCTCGCCGTCACCGCGACGCTCGGTTTGTCTGTGCGCCGGGTCGCGATCCGCGCGAGGCGTGAGCGCCGGTCCGGCGGGTCTTGATCGCGTCGCTCGGGTCGGCGCGCCACGAAAGCGATGGGCCGTCGCGGTTCTGCGTGACCGGGGCGTCGCCGCGCCGCGCGCTCGCGTAGATTCGGGCGATGGATGTTCGCAACGCCGACCACCGGGTCGTCGCGGTCGACCCGGCGGGTGAGCACGCCTACAACCAGGTCAACGTCCGCCGACTGAGGTCGGGACGGCTGGTCGCGGTCTTCAACGAAGAGCGGTTCGCGTTTCACCACGACAGTGGGCAGACCGTCCTGATCATCTCCGACGACGACGGTCAGACCTGGTCCGAGCCGTCCGTCGTCCTGCCCTTCACGGATACGACGGGAAACTGGGACTGCGGCATCTGCGAGCTGGCCGACGGCACGCTGCTCGTGAACTTCACGATGGCTGGTTACTTCAAGCGGGGGATACGACCGGAGCAACCGTCGTGGGCCACCGGGCCGATGACCGAGGCGCACGGTGACTGGACGTGGAGTTACCGCACCATGAGTTGGCTCGGTGCGTACACGGTGCGTTCCGGCGACGGCGGCGCGACCTGGGGCGATCCGATTCCGGTCAACGCGCGGCCGCTGAAGCACGCGGGATGCCGTCTCGGCGCATGGCTCACGCCGGAGGGCTCGCTGTTGCTCGGCGTGTACGGCCGAATTCGCGGTTACGGCGAGGAGGGCGAGAACGAGTCCACTCGGTCGGCGCTCCTACGATCCGACGACGACGGCTTCAACTGGGAGTACTACTCGACGATGGCGTTCGATGCTGCGAGCATCGTCGACTTCGAGGAGCCGGCGATCGTCCGCGTCGCCGACGGCCGGTGGGTCGGGATGCTTCGCACGCACGTGAACCCGTCCGGCGACGCGAAGAACATGGCGATCGTCATTTCCGACGACGACGGCTTCTCGTGGTCGGTGCCGAGGTTCACGAATATCTGGGGATACCCGGCCGAATTCGCGACGCTGCCCGACGGTCGGGTGCTGATGGTCTACGGGTATCGTCGGCCGCCCTACGGCGTGCGCGGGATCGTCTCGGACGACGGCGTCACGTGGGATCGCGCCGACGAGTTCGTCGTGCGAGCGGGTGGAGTCCCGGAACGGTTCGCCGCGAATCCCGGCATCTTTCAGCACATCGGCTACCCGAGTGTGACCGTCCTCGGAGACGGCGGCATCCTCGCGATGTATCACGAATACAGCGAAGGTCCCGATCGCTTCATCCAACAGATCGTGCAGACTCGATTCGAGCTGCCGGACTGACGACCCGGCGTGCGGAACCGGTTTCAGCGGACCGTTGCCCTCAGCGAACAGTCGTAAGGTGCTGCCTGATGATCGCGTCGGATACCGCGTCTGCGATCACGTGCATGTGCGCGACCGCGTCGGTGAGCAGCCGGTGCGCTTCGGACGGGTTACCGGAAGTGTCGGCGTCGATGTACGCCGTGAGGTCCTCGACGTGCTGGTGGAGCAGCTTGACCACGACTGACAGGGATGCGCCGCCGGAAGTCGCGGTCGTGACGAAGCTCGCGAAGTCGTTCTGATAGTCGAGGAGATCGTGTTCCACTGACTCTTTGGCTCTGTCGTCGTGCTTTCGGTCCGCGTAGGCGTAGTCGACGAAGAACTGCGTGTGCTGCTCCCACAGCTGAGTGAATGCGCGCGCGCCGTCGGCGCCGTACACGACGTCGATCGCCCGGGTGAGCGAGCGGGTGTTCGCGTCGAGGCCCGCGATCGCGGCGGCGGGATCGTCGTTACCGGCGCCGACCTGGTGCATCAGCTCCGCGACGAGGACGGCATGGTTGGCGAGTAGCGAGTCGAGCGTCGAGCGGAGCTGCGCGGCCGTCAACACGACGCGATGGCCCGTCGCCGGTCCCACATCCGCGCTCGGGTCGGCGGAGACGTTGAAGACGGTGACTGGTGTCGCCGTCTCGTCGCTCTCCGAGCCGGAGCCGCACGCCGCGACGACCCCGGCGAAGACGAGGACCGTTGCGCATGCCGCTGCGCGTCGCCAGGTCATCTCGCGACCGCCGACGCGTTCCGTTCGTGTATCCACTCACCGCAATCAGCGGCCGGCATCGGGCGAGCGAAGAGGAAGCCCTGCGCCTCATCGCAACCCAGCTGCTCGAGCAACTCTCGGGTCGCTTCGTCCTCGACGCCTTCGGCGACCGTCCGGAGGTGGAGCGTTTGCGCGAGCTGGATGGAATAGCGCGTGACCGCGAGGTTCTCCGGCACGCTGAGATCCCCGATGAACGATTTGTCGACCTTCAACGCGCTGATGGGTAGTCCGGTGAGATACGCGATCGACGCGTAGCCCGTACCGAAGTCGTCGACACTGATGCGCAGACCGAGCTCCGACAGGGCTTCGAGGACGGTCTTGGCGCGCGTCGGATCGTCGAGCACCGCCGTCTCGGTCAGCTCGATCTCCAGCAGCCCCGGATCGAGGTGGTGACGTTCGAGGACTTCGGCGATCTGGCCGGGGAGGCGGGTGTCTCCCGCGCACGCGGCAGCCAGGTTGACCGCGATCGCCACCGGATCGGCGCTGCGGGCCCAGTCGCTCGCCTGTCGCGCCGCTTCGTCGAGTACGTACAAGGTGAGGGGCTTGATGAGGTGGGTCGATTCGACGACGGGGAGGAATTCGTTGGGACCGAGCAGGCCCCGCCGCGGGTGTTGCCACCGAACGAGTGCCTCGACGCCTTCGACCCGGCCCGTGCGCAGATCCAACTTGGGCTGGTAGTGGACGATGAGCTCGCGCTGCTCGATCGCGCGCCTGACCTCGGAGGCGAGGGCGAGGCGCTCGGGGCTGAAGAGATCGTGGTCCTTGGTGTAGATCTCGATACCGGAGCGGGAACGCTTCGCCACGTACATCGCGATGTCGGCGTGCCTCAGCATCGTCGCGGCGTCATCGCTGTCGTCGGAGCTGGCGATGCCGACACTCGCGCGCACGTCGATCTCTAGATCGTCGATCGCGATCGTCTCCTCGAGCACCCCGGCCAGGTCTTCGGCTACGCCGACAGCGTCGCGTGGGTGTGCGAGGCCCGAGAGCACGACGCCGAACTCGTCGCCACCCAGACGCGCCACGGTGTCTTGCGCGCGGAGGCGGGACGAGATCCTCTTGCCGACCTGTTGCAACAGCTGGTCGCCCGAGTCATGGCCGAGCGTGTCGTTGACCTCTTTGAACCGGTCCAGGTCGAACAGTACGACCGCGGCGACGGCGCCGTCGCGTCGGGATCGCGTCACGGCCTGCTCGAGGCGGTCGGTGAAGAGCGCGCGGTTCGGAAGACCCGTGAGGCTGTCGTGCAGCGACTGGTGGCGATTGGCGGCCGACTGGCGGCGGAGGTCGCGTGATGCCCGCGCGACGAGCCTGAACACACCCAGATACAGCAACGCGAGGCCGATCGCCAGCATCAGATTGAGGCGGCGCGTGTCCTTGGCGATCGCGGCGGCTATCGGCTGGTACGGGAGGTAGATCTCGAAGGCTCCGACGACCTGCCCGCTCGCGGCTTCGGTGAAATGGCCGTCGTCGCCGACGCGCAACGGCACGTACACCGAGAGCAGTCGTTGATGCGACCGGTCATCGAGCTCTTCGGGCGCCTGCAGATCGGAGATCTCGGCGACGACACGTCCGGTGAAGCTCTCCTCCAGCTCGTCGTCACCGGGAAACCAGCGCTGCAAGAGGCGTTGGTTGTCCGACCACACGACGAAGTGCTCTCGGTTCCAGATCTTGACTCGGACGATGTTGTTGCGTGACAGATTCGTGAGGAGCGCGTCGTCGAGCTGTGCGCGGCGCGCGGGCGGAAGCGGGAGGTAGTCGTGCTCGAGGTCGCGCGGCTGTAGCAGCGGTACGACTCCGATATTCGCGGCGACTTCGGCGGTCTGTACGGCGTCGTTGACTGTGCGCTGCCGCAACGAACGCTGCAGCAGTGAGCCGAGAGCTACTCCCATCGCGACGATCAACAAGAGGCTGACAATGCCGAAGCGGGTAAGCAGGCTGAAGCGACGTCCCAGTCTTCTCACGCCCTCGCTCCTCGAGACTCTCCCAGGGGGAGCATCGGGCGAAAGGTGCACCACTTGAGACTCGCGGGCGGCCTGACGTGGCCCGAGCGGCCGTGTTTCTCAGCTGTTTCTTCGGCAACCACGAGGCGTGACGTTTGTCGTCGACCGGCAGCGTTCATGCGACGTAGCGTGAGCGCCGTGCAACCAACAGGAATGACGCGTGCGATGACGTGGGGAGTCGGCCCCAGGCGGATGCAGCGCGTGCCCGAAGGGTGGCCCGACGGAGATTACGAGCGGCTGACACTCCGACCTTGCAGTGAGGTGATCGGCGCCGAGGTGTCGGGCGTCGACTTACGTGACGCGCTCGACGACGAATCGAGAAGCGAGATCCGCCGCGCCTTGCTCGAGTGGAAGGTGCTCTTCTTCCGCGATCAGGACATCACGTCGGCGCAGCAGGTCGCGTTCGCGCGCGAATTCGGAGAACTGGAACAGCACCCGTTTCTCCGCCAGGGCGACACCGCCGAGGTCGTCCGCTTCGAAAAGGGAGCGGACTCTGCCGATCCGTACAACGCGGGCTACGAGAACGGCTGGCACACCGACGTCACCTGGCGGACGGAGCCCGCGCTGGGCGCGATCCTGCGCGCGATCGAGGTCCCCCCGACCGGCGGCGACACGTTGTGGGCCGACATGGCGTGCGCCTACGACAACCTGCCCGACGACCTCCGGGAAAGAATCGACGGACTGCACGCGCGGCACTCGTTCCTCCACGTGTTCGGTCTGGGAATGCCCGCCGAGCAACGTGAGCGGATGCTCGAGCAGTACCCACCGGCCGAGCATCCGGTGGTCCGCACGCATCCCGAGACCGGCCGGAAGACGCTGTACGTCAACTCCTTTTTCACTGAGCGGATCCTCGGCTGCGACGACGCCGAGAGCGAGTGGTTGCTCGACCGGCTCGCACAGCAGGCGATGCACCCCGAATGGCAGGTACGGCTGCGCTGGGCCCCGGGTACCGTCGCGATGTGGGACAACCGGGCGACGCAGCACTATGCGGTGTCCGACTACTTCCCGCAGCGGCGCGTCATGGAGCGGGTCGCGATCAAGGGCGATCGGCCCTATTGAGTGGCCGCGAGTCCTCAGTGCGCGGAGAGGAACGGGACGATCGCGCTGACGAAGATGTACGCGGCGGCGAGCGCCGCGGCCATGCACGTGAGCGCCAACAGGCCGACTAACTGCACTCCGCTCGTCATGCGTGATTTGCCGACGGACCGGCGAGTGCCCCTGGGGTCCATGACGTGGCTCATGGCGGTTCCTTGTCACGCGAGTTCTGTCGTCGGGGCGCTTTTCCCCGGTTCGCGTGACGCTCAAACGCGAGGAGCGCAGTCTTTGCCTCCGCCGGTTTGCGATAGTCGCTACGGCCGGTCGAGCGCTCGTTCCAGTGACTCCTTCACGCGATCGGAAACGGAGAGAGCCGGCCCGAGCGCGAGGATCACCGGCGAGGCTCCGGGAGCGTCCGAGTGGGGACGCATCGTGGCCGCTCGATCGGCGAGCTCGAAGATGCCTCCGAGATCGTCGAGGTGTTCGGGCGATTCGGCCGCGGCAACGAGGGGATGCTCGTCGGACTCCTCTTGCCGAGCGTGGGACAGCACGTCACCGCGGAGCCGCATGTACCGGCGCTCGAAGTCGTCGGAGGTGACGTCGATCCCGTCGAGCTCGGACAGGCTTCGCTTGACCTCGTGCTCCTGCTCCAGCATCTCGTCGGCGACGGGTT
>DATJAA010000149.1:0-4297 GCA_035516815.1 Acidimicrobiia bacterium
GTACGCCTCGGCGCGCAGAACGCGCGCCGATCGCGGGCCGCACGTTCGACGATTGCTACGCGCTCGGACGCGACCGCACGTTCGCGATCTCGGCCGGCTCGGGCCGGCGCCGCCGCGCACTGCGCTTGCGCTTCGACGCGAACTACCCCTTCGCGCAGCTCTTCGTCCCGCCGCGACGCCAGCTCGTCGCGATCGAGCCGATGACGGCCGAGATCGACGCGCTCGGGCGAGGCATCTCCCCGCTGGTCGAGCCGGGCGACCGGTTCTCGGCCGCGTTCACGCTCGACGTCGCCACGAGCTGACACCGGCGTCAGGTAGCGTTCCGCCCGTGCGGACGGAGGAACGGTAGTCATGCCCGGTGCACTCGACGGAGTCCGCATCCTCGATCTCTCGTGGGGAATCGCGGGCCCGCTCGGCGTCCTCCTGCTCGCCGAGCAGGGTGCCGACGTGATCAAGGTCGAGCCGCCGGGCGGTGATCCCTTCCGCGCGTACGACGGCTACCGCGTGTGGAACCGGAGTCGCCGCTCACTCACCGTCGACCTGAAATCCGATACCGGTGGCGAGGTGTTCGAGCGACTGCTGGCCACGGCCGACGTCGTCGTCGAATCGTTCCGACCGGACGTGATGGAACAGCTCGGCTTCGGCTACGACACCGTCCACGCCGCCCATCCTCGCGTCGTCTATCTCTCCTGCCCCGCGTACCCCGACGGCCATCGCTACGCACAACGTCCGGGTTACGACGCGCTGGTCCAGGCGAGCAGCGGCCAGATGTGGGAGCAGCCGGGCTGGCGCCCGGGGCCCGTGTTCCTGCATATGCCAATGCCGTCGATGGGCGCGTTCTTCTTGATCTCCACCGGAGTGCTGACGGCTCTGATCGCGCGCGAAGCAACCGGTCGCGGGCAGCACGTGACGACGTCGCTGTTTGCGGGGGCGATGTTGTACACGACGCAGATCTGGCAGCACGTCGAGAAGGCAACCGCGCAGTTCCACGAGCTGATGGGCAAGTCGTACCCGCCCGGCATCCATCAGACGATGATCTTCGAGTGCGCCGACGGCTGGGTGCACGCGTCGATCATGAGCGGTCTCACCCCGACGAAGAGCCAGGACGCGATTCTCGGGCTCGCCGACGCACCCGACCCGTTCGCGTTCATGGCGCTGCCGCCCGACGAACGCGAGCAGTTCAACGCGCGCCGGCGAGAGAAGTTCAAGGAGTGGAAGCGCGACGACATCGTCGCGGCCTTTCAGGAACACAATCACGCGATCGAAGCCATCATCACGCCCGACGAGCAGTTCGCGCACCCGCAGCTCATCGCCAACCAGATGGTGCAGACCGTCGTTGATCCGATTGTCGGTGAGACGACGCAGATCGGCACGCCGCTGCACATGTTCGGCACGCCTACTGCAATCCAAGGTCCGCAACCGACTCCGGGTCAGCACAACGAGGAGATCATGAAGGAGTTGGGGCTATGACCCTCGCGCTCGAAGGTGTGCGGCTGCTCGACTTCGGCCAGTATCTCGCCGGTCCTTTCGGTCCGATGATCCTCGGGGATCTCGGTGCCGAGGTGATCAAGATCGAACCCGTCACCGGCGACGGCATGCGCCTCGCATCCAAGCCCTTCTTCGGCTGCCAGCGCGGCAAGCGCGACATCGCACTCAACGTGAAGGACCCTCGCGGCCTCGCGATCGCGCTCGAGCTCGTCGGTACCGCCGACGTCGTCCATCACAACATGACCGCGGGCGTCGCGACCAAGCTCGGTATCGACTACGCGGCGTGCAAGCAGGTGAAGCCCGACATCGTGTACTGCAACACGTGGGCGTACGGCCTCGAAGGGCCGCTCGCTCGCTTCGGCGGCCTCGACCCGCTGTACCAGGCGTCGTCGGGCCTCGAGCACGAGTCCGCCGCGGTCCATGAAGGGAACACGCCGCTGTATTACCGCTTCGGCATGTGCGATGCGTCCAACGCGATGTTGTCGGTCGTGGCCGTGCTCGGTGCTCTGTACCACCGCAAGCGCACCGGTGAAGGCCAGGAGGTCTGGACGTCGTTGTTCGACGGCGGCGCGATCTTCACCTCCGATGCGCACCTCGTCGGCGGTACGCCCGCCCCGCGCCCGCATCTCGACAAGGACCTCATGGGCATGTCCGCGACCTACCGGCTGTACCGCACCCAGGACGAGGAGTGGATCTGCATCGCGGCGGTCACCGACGACGAATTCGTCGCGCTGTGCACCGCGCTCGGAGTGCCGGAGATCCTCGACGACGTTCGGTTCCGTACGAGCCCCGCACGCCGCGAGCACCGGCGCCAGCTCGAGTCGGTGCTCGAACCGCGCTTCCGCACCAAGACCGCGACCTTCTGGACACGCACACTCGACGACGCGGGCGTTCCCAACGAGGTCCCGGTCGACACGCTCGGCGGCGAGGCTCCGCTGTTCGACGCCGACAACGTCGAGCTCGGCCTCGTCGCGCGCTACACGCATCCCGTTTTCGGCGACATGCGCCAGTTCGGTGAGCTCATCGGCTTCTCCGAGACTCCGGGAAGAATCGCCGGACCGCCCCCGCTCGTCGGCCAGGACACGCGCGCCGTACTGCGCGAGCTCGGCCATGAAGACCCCGAGATCGACGCGCTCATTGCCGACGGCGTCTGTTACGAGCCCGACGACCACTACTCCGAGCGCTTCGTGAACTGAACGGATGCCCGAACTGCGCATGCTCCCACCGGGAGCGCACGCCGGGTTCCTCGGCAGGCTGTCCATTCCCGACGATCTCTACTGGATCTCGCGCGAGCCGGTCGCGCTCGCCGGGATGTCCTATCCGGGTCGCGCCGATTGGTCCGCGCTGAACGAGCACGGGATCGGTCACGTGTTGTGTCTGACGACCGACGAGCCCGCCTACGACCCGGCTCCGTGCACGATCACCGGGGTCCGGCTCCAGGATCTGGTGAGCGGCGGGCCACCGAGGGAGCAAGATCGCGAACGGGCGCTCGTCGAGCGCGCCGCGGCCGATGTCACGGCGCATCTCGAGCGCGGGACGGGGGTCGCCGTGCACTGCATGGGTGGCCGCGGGCGAACAGGAACTGTGCTCGGCGTCGCGCTCGTGAAGCTCGGTCACGACGCCGACGCGACGGTCGACTACCTCGACCGCGTCGCCCGCTCCCGCGGGCGCCGGGGCTGGCCGGAAAGCCCGTGGCAGGCGGAAGTCGTCCGCTCGGCCGAGTGACGACGCCGGCCTCGTTGTCGGCGCCGCCACTCAACCTTCACCCCAGGCTCAGGGCGCCTGCATCAGGTCAACTGCCCATGTACCCGAGAGCGATCCGAAGTACTTGGCCTGCCCGAATGCCCATACGGTGCCGTCGAGATCGAGCACGTAATAGCCGTCGTTCGAAGGGAGCGAGCGCATACGAACGCTCGGCACGTACGGGTACCCGAAGAGGTCACGCACGCGCGGCAGGCTGCCTTCGAACGGCACGTTGAACGCGAAGATCCCGCCGTCGTCGGCAACCATCCAGTAGCCCGCGCCGTTGTCGGCTGCCGTGAGCGACCGGACGGGCTTCGACAGCTTCATCCCGCCCGTCGAGCCGTGGAACCGCGCGTCACCGAACGAGAACACCCCGCCGTCCGCGGCGACGAACCAGTAGCCGTTGCCGTCGGTCGTCATCGTCATGTCGAGGACCGGGGCGTTCAACCGCATTCCGCCCGTGGATCCGTAGAAGCGCGCGTTGCCGAAGGCGAAGATCCCGCCGTCGCGCCCGAGCAGGACGTAACCCATGCCCTTGGGCTCGGCCGCCATCCCGACGATGGGCGAGTTCAGGTGCCGGCCGGAAAGGCTGCCCCGGTATCGCGCGTCACCGAACGCGTACACCGCGCCGTCGGAGCCGGCGAGCCAATATCCCTTGCCGCTCGGCGTGCGCGCGGCGGCGACGATCGGCGCCGAGAGCGCATGGCCGGCCAGATCGCCGTAGAACCGCGCGCTTCCGAAGTTGGCGACGTGGCCGTCGGCGGTCGCGATCCAGTAACCGTGACCCTTCGTGCCGTAGTTGATCATGTTCGGCAGCACCGACAAAAGCGCCCCGCGCGGATTGATCAACCCGTAACCGAACACCGCATCCTTCCCGGGGGTGCCGAGATCGGAAGCGGTTGCCTCGAGCGCATGCACCAGCTGGGTGGCCGTCAGGCGCGGATCCTCACCGAGCACGAGCGCAGCGGTCGCAGTGGCATACGGAGTCGCCATCGACGTCCCGCTCATCAACGCGTACTGCGCGTTCCCTTGCCCGTACGTCGACCAGATCGAGTCGCCGGGTGCG
>DATJAA010000150.1:0-12293 GCA_035516815.1 Acidimicrobiia bacterium
CGCGATCACGTCGGAGAGCTTGGCCGGCTCGAGCCGCTCGGCGACGTCGACGAGCTGCGTTTCGAGGAAGACGAGACAGAGCGCATCCTCGAGGACCTGTACGTCGTCGCCTTCCTGTGCGCGCGCGAGCCCTTCTTTGCGCACCAGGGCGCCGACGCGGTCGATGGTCGTGCCGTCGTAACCGGCGTCTTCGAGCACGGCCCGGAGCTCGTCGGCCTGTTGGACGTGGAGATCCTTGCGCCACCGCAGATATCCCGCGCGGCCGGCCGGGTAGCCGGCGCGCGGCGAGGTCCACCGCCGAAAATGATGGCCGCGCGCGGCCAAGAGCAGGGCGTCGTCGGCATCGGGCTTGAGCCGGGCCACCCACTCCGTGACGAGCTCGGCGTGTACGACCTCTTTCGGCCCGGTGCGATCCCGCACGCGCACGACCTGCGGATCCGCGCGGTTGGCCTCGTCGATCGCGGCAACCGCGGCGCGCAAGCGGTCGGACGCCATGCGCGCAGCCTACGGTGATCCGAGGTCAGTGGATGTGCTTCGCGAACCAGTCGAGGCAGCGGCGCCACGCATCGGCCGCGTCGTCGGCGCGGTAGTCGGGACGCTGGTCGCAGTGGAAGCCGTGACCGGCCTCGGCGTAGCGGACGATCTGGGTATCGACCCTCGCCGTCTTCAGCGCGGCGCGCAGCTGCTCGACGTCGTCGACGGGAATCGACGCGTCCTGGTCGCCGAAGAGGCCGAGCCACGGCGTCTGCAGGGACTCGGCATCACCCGCGAGCGCGGGAAACTGCGGAGCCCGCGCGGTGACGATGCCGCCGCCGTAGAAGCCGACCGACGCGCCGATGGCGCGGCGCAGCGCGGTGAGGAAGGTCACTCGACCGCCGAAGCAGAATCCGACCATGCCCGTCCGACCGTCGGTGAACCCCGTACCGCGCAGGTATTCGAGAGCGGCGTCGACGTCGACGAGGATCGAGCCGTCGCCGCCGAGGTTCTGGAAGTGCTCCATCACCTTCTCGAACTTGCCGTACTCGACGACGGATCCCGGGCCGGAACGGTGGAAGAAGTCGGGGGCTACCGCGTGATAACCGGCCGCGGCGACGCGCCGGGTGACGTCTTCGATGTGCGGGTTCACACCGAACGCCTCCTGCACGACGACGATCGCGCCGCGCGCGTCTCCAGCAGGTACCGCCTCGTATACGCGCATCGGACCGTCGGGCGTGTCCACGGTGAGATCTCGTGCGGAAATGCTCGCGTCGCTCATGCGCCGGAAGCTAGTGCTCGAGATACCCCGGCGCACAGCAGGCCGTCACGCATCGGGGTCGCCTTGGATTTCGACGAGGCCACCGCTGTGGACGTCGAACATGAACCCGCCGACGGCGAGATCGTGCGGCAGCAACGGGCAGGCGCGGATGCGCGCGAGGTCGTCGCCCAAGGTCGCGAGCTGGTCCGTCCCGACCAGAAAGTCCCAACCGGACGCGTCGACGCCGCGCTGCTCGCGGATACGTGCGTGCAGCGCGGCTTCGGTGGTGCTGAACATCGCACACTCCGTATGTTGCATCAGACAGACCCGATTGACGCCCAGTACGTTCACCGCGACGACGAGGGAACGGAGCACGTCGTCTGTGATGCGGGCACCGGCGTTGCGGATGATCTTGGCGTCACCGGGACGCAACCCGAGGGCGGCCAGCGGATCGATGCGCGAATCGATGCAGGTCACGACGGCCAGTCCGCGGGCCGCCGCACCCTTGACGCCGGAATCGTGAAACCGCTCGCGGTAGCGGCGGTTGGCGTCCAGCAGGTCGTCGAACATCGAACGCTCTTCTAGCAGGCGCGCCCCACGCTCAGGCGACCACGCGCTCAGGCGACCACGCGCGCCTGGGGTTCGATGATGCGGTCGATCATCCCGTATTCGAGTGCCTCGGCGGGCGTGAACCAACGGTCGCGTTCACCGTCTTTGAGGATCCGTTCCGCCGTTTGCCCCGTGTGGTGCGCGGTGAGCTCCGCCATCAGGCGGCGCATGACCGTGAACTGCTCGGCCTGGATCGCTACGTCGACCGCGTAGCCCTGCACCGACCCGAGCGGCTGGTGCATGAGGATTCGGCTGTGCGCGTATGCCGACCGCCGCCCCGGTGCGCCGCCGCAGAGGAGGAACTGCGCCATCGAGGCGGCGAAGCCGAGGCAGACCGTCGCCACTTCGCAACGGAGAGCCTGCATCGTGTCGTAGATCGCGAAGCCGGCGTCGACCTCGCCCCCCGGCGAGTGCAGGTACAGCGTGATCGGCAGGCTCGGCTCTTCGGCTTCGATCACGAGGAGTTGCGCGCAGACGCGCTCGGCGAGCGGTCCGTCGATCGGACCGGTCAACATGACGCGCCGCTGCTCCAGCATGCGGCGCGAGATGTCGTCGGTCAGGCCGGCCGCAGGCGCGGGAGCCGGCGCCGGGGCAGTCCCCGTTCGGGGTGTCGTGGTTTGCAACTGCATGGTTGCACTTTAGCGCGCACGGTCCGGGGCCGTCGCCTGATACATTGCAACCCATGAGTTGCAATGAGTCGGACCGATCCCCGGATGGATTTCCGGACGGATTTCCGGATGGATCCGTCGAGCGGAGTGTCGAGCTCCCGGCGCCGCCCGAAGTCGTCTGGGAGGAGCTCCCGGGCATGCTCGGCGACGACGTCGAGTTGCACGCCGAGCCGGGTGGCGCGTTGCGCGCGCACGGACCCGACGGCGACCGTGTCGGCGTGGTGGACGAAGCCGTTCGCGGTGAGCGCCTGACCTTTCGCTGGATGCGAACCGACGGCGACGCGCCGGCATCCGAGGTCGAGTTCACCCTGGAACCGTCCGGCCTCGGAACGCTGCTGCATCTGCGTGAGACACTTCTGGACGGCTCGCACCTCGTCCGTTCCGCATTCCTCGCCCTCGCGCGTGCCTGACGCCGGCCGCGGCGCCGCGGTTGATCACGTGTTCGACGCGCTCGCCGATCCCACCCGCCGCCGGATCGTCGAACGTCTCGGTCGTGCGCCCGCGAGTGCGGGCGAGATCGCCGACCGCCTCCCGGTGACGCGCCAGGCCGTCGTGAAGCATCTCGCGCTGCTCGAGGACGCCGGTCTGGTACGTGGCGAACGCGACGGCCGCCGGGTGGTGTTCCGGCTGACCCCGGGCCCGTTCGCAGATGCCGCCGCGTGGATGCACGACGTCGGCGCGGCGTGGGACCGGCGCCTCGAGAAGTTGGCGCGCCGGGTTTCATCGCCTCGCTGACCGGACGGATCCCGTCGTCGGCTCGTGCGCTACGGTGCCGCCCGTCCGCAGCAACGGGAGGAACCATGAGCTTCCGGGTCGTCGTCGACTTCGACAAATGCGAGAGCAACGCCCTGTGCATGGCCGCCGCACCCGAGGTGTTCGAGGTGCGCGAGGACGACTTCTTGTACGTGCTCCAGGAGGAGCCGCCCGACGCCCTCCGTGCCAAGTGCGAGGAAGCCGCGCGCGTCTGCCCGAAACAGGCGATCTCGATCGTCGACGCTTCCTGAGGCGCGGCGATGCCCGGCATGGAAGGAATGGCCGCGCTCGTCACGGGAGGCGGGAGCGGCATCGGGCTCGGCTGCGCCCGGCGCCTCGCCGCCGACGGCGCCCACGTCACGATCGCCGGTCGCACCGAGGCCCGCCTGGTCGAAGCCGCGAAGCAGATCGAGGAGGGTGCGGCGTCCGGCGCGTCAGTTCGTCACGTCGTCTGCGACGTCACGAACGAGGACGACGTCGAGCGCGCAGTACGCGTCGCATGCGAGCCGACGGGCCGGCTCGACGTCCTGTTCGCCTGTGCGGGCGGTTCGCTCCACGGCGGGCCGATCGTGGCGTCCGACGCCGAGGCATGGCGCGCGACGGTCGATCTCAATCTGATCGGTACGTTCTTGTGCATCAAGCATGCCGCGCAGGTCATGATCCGTTCCGGTGGCGGCTCCATCATCGGGATGTCGTCCATCGCGGGGCACACGACGCACCGCTTCATGAGCGCGTACTGCGCGAGCAAGGCCGGAATCGAGATGCTCGTGAAGTGCGCGGCGGACGAGCTCGGCGAACACAACGTGCGCGTGAATGCGGTGCAACCGGGAATCGTCGACACCGAGCTGATGAGCTTCATTACCGCGGGTGGACCGATTCTCGAGAGTTACTACGCGAACATGCCCGTCCGCCGGGTCGGCACCGTCGGCGACATCGCGGCGGCGGTCCGCTACCTGGCGGGGCCCGAGTCCACCTGGGTCACCGGGCAGATGCTCGGGATCGACGGCGGGCACCAGCTGCGGTCCGGCCCCGACTACGGAACCGTGCTGGGCGGCTGAACGATGGACTTCGAGGAGACCGAAGAAGAGCGCGCGTTCCGCGCCGAGGTGCGGGCCTGGCTCGACGCCCACGCCGATCGGCGCCGGGCCGGCGAGCAGTCGGATCACTCGTACATGCCCGGCGACGGCGATCCCGACGCGGACGCCAAGCACGTCGCCGCATGCAAGGAGTGGCAGCGGGTCGTCTACGAGGGTGGCTGGGCCGGCATCACATGGCCGGTCGAAACCGGCGGTCGCGGCGGGCCGGGCTGGCAGGCGCGCATCTTCAACGAGGAACAATCGCACTACAACGTCGCGGTAGGTGTGTTCGCGGTCGGGATCGCAATGGCGGGCCCGACGATCATCGCGTGGGGCACGTCCGAGCAACAGGAACGTTTCCTGCCGCCGATGTTGCGCGGCGACGACGTGTGGTGCCAACTCTTCTCCGAGCCCGGCGCCGGGTCCGACCTCGCCGGCTTGCGCACGCGTGCCGAGCTCGACGGCGACGAGTGGACCATCAACGGGCAGAAGGTGTGGACCTCCGGAGCGCACTACAGCGACTGGGGTCTGCTGCTCGCGCGCAGCGATCCCGACGCGCCCAAACACAAGGGGATCACGGCGTTCCTCCTCGACATGCACACTCCCGGGATCGACGTCCGGCCGCTGCGCCAGATCACCGGCGCATCCCACTTCAACGAGGTCTTCCTCACCGACGTCCGCGTCTCCGACGCGATGCGTCTCGGACCACGGGGCGGCGGCTGGCGTGCCGCGAACACGATGCTGTCGAACGAGCGGGCCATGATCGGGGGCGGGGGCCGAGTCGGGTTTCGTGATCTCGTCGCGCTCGCGACGCGATGTGGCGCCAACGGTGATCCGACAATGCGCCAGGAGCTCGTCCGCAGCTACACGCGTACCCAGTTGATCAAGTGGCTCGGAATGCGGGCCCGCAGCCGGAAGGACCAAGGACTCGGCCCGGAAGCGTCCGTGCTCAAGCTCGCGGCCTCGCGGCGACTCGAGTACGACGGAAACCTCGTGATGGAGCTCCAGGGCGCGCAGTCGATGCTGTACGACGACGACGCGATCCAACACGGGTACTGGCAGCAGCAGTTCCTCGGGCAGTGGAGCAGCCGCATCGGCGGTGGGACCGAGCAGGTCCAACGCAACGTCATCGGCGAACGGGTGCTGGGCCTCCCGAGCGAGCCGCGGCCCGACAAGGACACGCCGTTCCGCGAGCTGCCGTCGTGACGCGCCAGACTGCGCCATGCAGCTCGACGAATTCCAACGGCTCATGGCCGACACCTTCGGCGCTCGCGACCGCGCTCGCGGCATCGACGCGACGGTCGCCTGGCTCGCCGAGGAGCTCGGCGAGCTGGCGCGCGCCGTCCGCAAGGGAACACAGGACGAGCAGCTCCACGAGGTCGGCGACGTTCTCGCGTGGCTGGCCTCGCTGACCGATCAGCTCGGCCTGTCGCTCGACGGCGCCGCCGATCGCTATCGCGCGGGCTGCCCCGGCTGCGGGGCTAGGCCGTGCTCGTGCCCGTGACCTGCGGGCCGTTGTAGATCGCGACGCGCGCGATCCGGCCACCGGCCAGCGTGAAGACGTCGCCCACGAGGGTCGTCGATCCGTTCATCCGCAGCCGGATCTCGACCGCGATCCGGTCGCCGTCGACGATGAGCGGACCCGGTTCGGGCCAGAGATCGTCGACGCGGAAGGCAAGATCGCGGTAGAAGCCGACGATCGCATCGCGGCCGGAGAACGTCCCGGCCGCGCTGACGAGCTCGGCGTCGTCGGTGAAGAGCTCACCCAATGCGCCCGCGTCACGTGCCCTGATCGCGGCGAAGTACGCGTCGACGGCGTTGCATCCGGCGGTCACGGTCGCGGACGGTACCCTCGCCCGGGGCGCGAGTCACACCCGCGGGAGGGCCGGTGCGCATCATCGTCGTGGGTGGTGGGATCGCAGGCCTCGGCACCGCGCTCGCATGCGCCCGCGGCGGCCACCAGGTGACGATCCTCGAGCGCGACGACACGCCGATGCCCGCCGATCCGAACGCTGCGTTCGAGTGGACGCGCACCGGCGCACCGCAGGTGCGGCACTCGCATGCCTTTCTGGCACGGCTGCGCAACCTGCTCCGCGACCGCGCGCCCGACGTACTCGACGACCTCTTCTCGGCCGGTGCCACCGAGATCGCGTTCACCGCCCACCTCCCGGAAACCTTGACCGATCGGCTGCCGCGCCCCGGCGACGACGAGCTCGTGGCGCTCGCCTGCCGGCGCACGACCTTCGAATGGGTGCTCCGGCGCTGCGTGCTGGCCGAACCCGGTGTCGCGCTGGCGCACGGTGTCGCCGCGCACGCGCTCGACACTCGGCCCGGCGCGCGCCCGCGGGTGACGGGCGTCGACGGACGCGGCGCGGACTTGGTGGTCGACGCGCGCGGGCCGCGCTCGTCGTCGACCGAGTGGCTCGTCGCCGCGGGCGCCGTCCCTGTCGACGAGGAGGTGCACGAGAGCGGGATCGTCTACTTCTCGCGCTTCTACCGCGTGCTCGACGCGGCCGAGGAGCCCGAGTACTCCGGTCCGACCGCGGCCGACCTCGGTTATCTGAAATACGCGATCTTCCTCGGCGACAACCGCACGTTCTCGATCACGTATGCGATCGAGAGTCACGACGAGATCCTGCGGCGCGCACTCGCCGACCCGGTCGGCTTCGAGATCGTGGCGCAGTCACTCGTCGCGACCGCGCCGTGGCGCGCCGACGGTGTCGCCGAGCCGATCACCGGTGTGCACGTGATGGCCGGTCTGCGCAACCGCTACCGGCCGCTGATCGCCGCCGACGGCGGGCCGGTCGTGCACGGATTCGTCGCGGTCGGCGACGCCGCGGTCTGCACCAACCCGCTCTACGGACGCGGTTGCAGCCTGGCAATGGTGCACGCGTTCGGCCTCGCCGACACATTGCGGGAGCACGCCGACGACCTCGACGCGGTCGCCCGGGCCTTCGGCTCGTTCACGACGGCCGAGCTCGTGCCGTGGTTCCGGTCGGCGGTGGTGCAGGACGCGCAGGCGCGCGCGATGCACGAGGAACTGGCTGCCGAGGACCCGCGCTCGTTCATGCAGGCGGTATTCCGGGAGGGTCTGCTGCCCGCCATGCGGACGTCGCCCATCGTGTTTCGCGCGTTCTTGCGTTGGTTCAACCTGCTCGCGACCCCCGACGCGCTGATGGCCGATCAGAGCATCGTCGGTGAGGTCCTCGCCGCGTTCGAGGATCGCGCGAATCGTCCGGGCCCGCCGCGGCTCGGGCCGGATCGCGACGCGATGCTCGCGCGTCTCCCGTAGGCGATCAGTACGCGAGGAGCGCGCGCAGGTCGCGCTCGATGTCGGCGGCTTGCGGGAGGATCGCGTCTTCCAGCGACGGCTCGTAGGCGCAGAACGTGTCCGCCGCGGCCAGGCGCCAAACGGGCGCGTCGAGATGTTCGAAGCATTCGTCGGCGACGAATGCGGCGATCTCGGCGCCGAACCCGGCCGTCAGCGTGTCCTCGTGCAACACGAGCACCCGCCCGGTCTTGCGTACCGACTCGGCGATGATGTCGCGGTCCCAGGGCATGATCGTGCGCAGGTCGATGATCTCGATGTCCGGGTCGTCTCCGAGCTCCTTTGCGGCAACCTGCGCGCGATGAACGGTTGCGCCCCAGGTGACCACCGTCGCGCGGCTGCCGCGTGACACGTACGTGCCCGACCCGAACGGGAGCATCCAGCCCGGCGGCGGCAGGGGATCACGGTTGTAGCCCTGGCGATAGAGGTGTTTGTGTTCGAGGAAGAGCACGGGGTCGTCGCAGAGAAAAGCCGTGCGCAGGAGTCCGGCGGCGTCGCGCGCCCGGGAGGGAAACGCGATCAGCAGTCCAGGCGTGTGCGCGAACACCGACTCACCTGACTGGCTGTGGTAGATCGCACCGCCCTGCAGGTAGCCGCCGATCGGGATCCGCACGACCATCGGACACGTGAACGCGCCGTTCGAACGCCAGCGGGTGGTCGCCGCTTCCGAACGCAGCTGGTTCATCGCGGGCCACACGTAGTCGAAGAACTGGATCTCTGCGCAGGGCCGCAGCCCGCGCAGTGCTTGACCGACGGCACGCCCGACGATGTTCGCCTCTGCGAGCGGCGTGTTGTAGCAGCGCGCGTCTCCGAACGAGCGCTGCAGGCCGAACGTGATCCCGAACACGCCACCCTTGCCCGGCACCTCGTCGATGACGTGCGGGTCGGCATCGGCGACGTCTTCGCCGAAGACGCGGATGCGCTCGTCGCGCTTCATCTGCTCGTGCAGCGTCCGGCGGATCGCCTCGCCGAACGTGACCGCGTCCGGACTGTCGGGATCGGGCGCGGGATCGCCGGGGTCGCGGCGGATCGGCGGCGGTCCCGTGAGGTGCTCGAGTGCCGAGGACGGCGCGGGCCGATCGAGCGCGAGCGCCGTGTCCGCCGCGGCCCGTACGGTCGCCAGAGCCTCGGCGCGTATCTCGGCCGCGCGCTCGTCGGTGAGCGCACCGAGCTCGATCAGCCGCCGCTCGAGAACGGTGATCGGGTCGTGGTCGCGCTCGTCGTCGAGCTCTTCGGGAACGCGGTACTTCTTCTGGTCGTCCGACAGCGAGTGCGAGTACGGCCGCGTGACGAGCGCGTGCACGAGGCAGGGCCCGGTGCCGGCACGGACGTGCGCGATCGCGAGCGCGCCCTTGCGGCGCACCTCGAAGTAGTCGCGGCCGTCGATCTTCACGACGTGCAGCCCGCGGATCCCGCGCACCATCTCGGATATCGGCGCGGGGTGCTGATCGGTCGACCGCACCGAGATGGCATAACCGTTGTCTGCGACGACGAACAACACCGGGAGGTGGAGCCGGGTCGCGGTGTTCAGCGACTCCCAGAACTCGCCTTCCGACGTGGCGCCCTCACCCAGCGAGACGTAGGTGAGCTCGTCGCCGTGCGCGGAGCAGCCGGGGAGGTCCGGCCGGCGGCCGATGTACCGGGCGGCCTCGGCGCACCCGACCGCGGGCAGGCACTGACTCGCGGTTACCGACGTCTGGCTGACGATGTTGAGCGCCCGCGATCCCCAGTGGCACGGCATCTGCCTGCCACCGGACGCCGGGTCGGCCGCGGCCCCGACCGCCTGCATCAGCACTTCGGTGGGCGTGACGCCGAGCGCCAGCGCGAGCGCGCGGTCGCGGTAGTAGGGGAAGAACCAGTCGTACGCCGGGCGGAGCGATCGCGCGAGTCCGAGCAGCAACGCCTCGTGGCCGGCGCCGGAGATCTGGAAGAACGCGCGGTTCTGCTGGCGAAGCGCGATTTCCCTGTCGTCGAGTGCCCGGGAAACGCAAGCGGTCGCGAGGTCGTCGGTGGCTTCCTCCAACAGTTGACGGTCCGCCGTCAGTGTCATACCGAGTCCAGCGTACGCAGGACTCGGGGGAGGTTGGCGCCGTCGTTCCTTGCCGGGCCTACCCTTGACAGCGTGGCGCAGCCTGTCACACCGTCCGTGCCCCTGCCGTGGCGCGTCCGCCCGGCGCACGATACGAGCGGCTTCCTCTCGCCCGCGGTTCGAAATCTCGCCCGCGAGGTCGGTATCGATCCGGCGTCGGTGCGCGGCACCGGGAGCGACGGCCGCGTGACGGTCGCCGACATACGCGCCGCCGGAGTCGGACGCGACATCGTCGTCCCGTTCGACAACATCCGGCGGCGAACTGCCACGGCGCTGTTGGCGTCGAGACAGACCGTTCCGCACGCGCTCGTGGTGGTCGCGGCCGACTACGCGGCGATCGATGGCGCGCGCCGGGACGCGAGTCTCACCGCGTTGCCGTTCGTTGCGCGCGCCGTCGTGGATGCGCTGCGCGAGTTCCCGTTGATGAATACGACCGTGGCCAGCGACGGACTCGTCATGCATCGCGCCGTCCACCTCGGTATCGCGGTAGATCTCGACTATCAGGGTCTGGTCGTGCCGGTCGTGCACGATGCCGACGGGTTGCGCCTACGTGCGCTCGCCGGCGCGATCCGCGACGCGGCCGAACGGGCGCGTGCCCGCCAACTCCGCCCCGACGACCTTGCGGGCGGGACCTTCACCATCACCAACCCCGGCGCATCGGGCACCTGGATCTCGTTCCCCGTGATCAACCGGCCGCAGGTGGGGACCCTCGCGACCGACGGCGTCTCCAAGCAGGTCGTGGTAGATGGCGGCTGCAGACTCCGTATCGCACCGATCGGTCACCTCTGTTGCGCATTCGACCACCGCGCCGTCGACGGCGCGGATGTGGGAGCGTTCGTCGGCCGCGTGCAGCAGATCGTCGAAACCCGCGACTGGAATTCCGAGCTCTGATCGGGGGGCCCGGTGTGAGCCGACCGTGCGAGCGGCTCGACTCCTGCGCGTAGGATCCGGCCGACGTGTGACGCGAGAGAACGAGGAAGCCGTGAAGGTGCGCGTTGATCCCGATCTGTGTGTCGGCCACGGACGCTGCTATGTGCTTGCACCCGACGTCTTCGCGCCCGACGACTTCGGGCACTGCGAAGTTGTCGTGGCCGAAGTCGACGGTGCGCTCGCCGACCAGGCGCGCGTCGGCGCGGAGAACTGTCCCGAACGCGCAATCTTCTTGGAGGACTGAGGTGTGAACGACATCTTGCGCTACGCGGGCAAGCGGGTCATCGTCACCGGCGCGGCGTCGGGCATGGGGGCGGCGACAGCGCAGATTCTCGTCGATCTCGGCGCCGAGGTGCACGCGCTCGACATCAAGAAACCCGAGATCGCCGGGCTCGCCAGCTTCAGTCAGTGCGACCTCCGTGAGGCCGAGGAGATCGACGAGACCGTGGCCAAGATCGGCAAGATCGTGAACGCGCTGTTCAACTGCGCCGGGCTACCGAACACCTTTCCGAACCTCGACGTGATGCTCGTCAACTTCTGCGGTCTCCGCCACGTCACCGAGTCGGTGATCCCGCTCATGATCGAAGGCTCTTCGATCGCGAGCATCGCGTCGACGGCCGGTATCGGCTGGATGCAGAACATGGAGCTGTTGTTCGGCCTGCTGAAGACGCCTGGCTACGCCGCGGCACGCGCATGGTGTGCGGAGCACCCGAGGGAGCTCGCCAACGCCTACGGGCTGTCGAAGGAAGCGATCAACGCGTACACCGCGTACCGGTCGTTCGAGCTCGCGAAGGTTGGGATCCGCATCAACTGTGTCAATCCCGGCCCGACGGACACGCCGATGATGCCCGAGTTCGAGAAGGCGGTCGGCAAGAAGTACATGGACGATTTCCCCGTCCCGCTCGGTCGGCACGCAGTCGCCGAGGAGCAGGCCTGGCCCCTGGTCTTCCTGAACAGCCCGCGCTCGTCGTTCGTCACCGGCATGCAGTTCGACTGCGACGGTGGCTTCAAGGGCGGCCTGTTCACCGGCCAGATCGACCCGAAGGTGCTCACGCCGGAGGGAGTAGGCGAGCGTTGACGCGTGGTCGCGCGCGGCGCGGCGAGTATTGCCGGCCCGACCGCTCGGCCGAATAGCCTGCGGCGCATGACGGACACGCAAAGAACCGACTGGACCATCGACGAGGTGAAGGCTCTCTTCGAACTCCCGCTGATGGAGCTGGTTCGCAGGTCCGGGCGCGTCCACGAGCAACACCACGACGCCGACGTCGTTCACGTCAACCAGTTGCTCTCCATCAAGACCGGAGCCTGCCCCGAGGACTGCGGCTATTGCTCGCAGTCGGTCCACCATGACACCGGTGTGAAGCCCGAACCGCTCATGGCCGTCGACGAGGTCGTGCGCACCGCGAAGCGGGCCAAGGCGCAGGGTGTCACCCGCTTCTGCATGGGCGCCGCTTGGCGGGATGTGAAGGACAACGCGCAGTTCGACCGGGTGCTCGCGATGGTGCGCGAGGTGAACGATCTCGGGCTCGAGGTATGCGCGACGCTCGGGATGCTCACGGCCGACCAGGCGGCGCGGCTCGAGGAAGCCGGCCTGTACGCGTACAAC
>DATJAA010000151.1:0-2598 GCA_035516815.1 Acidimicrobiia bacterium
GATCCGGCGCGCGACTTTCCCGAGATCATCCGTCTCCAGCAGAGTGGTCACCTCGACCTCGCGGCACTGGTCACCCGTCAGATCCAACTCGACGAGCTGAACGACGCATTTCGGGCAATGCAAGCAGGCGAGGTTGCGCGCAGCATCATCGTGTACTGAGTGCGTCCGCCGCGACACACGCCCGGCCGCCTACGCTCGCCCCCCGACATGATCAAGTACATCGGCTCGAAACGCAGACTGGTTCCCGTGCTGGGCGAGATCGCCGCGCTCGCGGGCGCGCGCCGCGCGCTGGATCTCTTCACGGGAACGACCCGCGTCGCCCAGGAGCTCAAGCGAAGGGGCGCGCATGTCACCGCCGTCGACACCGCGCGCTATGCGCAGATGTTCGCCGAGTGCTATGTCGCGCTCGACGCTTCCACCGCCGACACGCACGCGATCGACAACGCGCTGCGCGACCTCGCGGCGAAGCCGGGCGTCGAGGGCTATTTCACGGAGACCTTCTGTATTCGTTCGCGATTCGTACAGCCGCACAACGGCCGCCGAATCGATGCGATACGCGACGTCATCGAGCGCGATTACCGCGGGAGTTGGCTGTATCCGGTGCTGCTGACGAGCCTCATCGAGGCGGCCGATCGGGTCGACTCCACAACCGGGGTCCAGATGGCGTACGTGAAACAGTGGGCCGACCGCTCCTACCGTGACCTCGAGCTGCGCGTGCCCGAGCTGGTCGCCGGAACCGGGACCGCGGTTCGAGGCGACGCGGTCGAGGTCGCGGGAACCCTGGGCGCGTACGACCTCGCGTACCTCGACCCGCCCTACAACCAGCACCGTTACTTCACCAACTATCACGTGTGGGAGACGCTCGTCGCGTGGGACGCGCCGGAGCACTACGGCGTTGCGTGCAAACGAGTCGACGCACGCGATCCGTCCACGAAGAGCGTGTTCAACGATCGCCGGGCGATGCCTGCCGCGCTCGCCGGTCTGGTGCGCGCGGTCGACGCTGCGCTCGTCCTCGTCTCGTACAACAACGAGTCCTGGATCTCGATCGAGGAACTGGAAGCAGCGTGTCTCGCGCGCGGCGGCGCGGTCGCGACACTGGCGTTCGATTCGCGCCGCTATGTCGGGGCGCAGATCGGCATCCACAATCCCGCCGGCGAGAAGGTCGGCCGCGTGTCGCATGTACGTAACGTGGAGTATGTGGTCTGCGCGGGCGAACCAGCGCTCGTCGACCGCATCGCAAACCGAGGAGAAGAGCTGTGGAGATTGCCGGCAACGTCGCACTCGTAACGGGTGCCGCCTCCGGATTGGGTGAGGCCACGGCGCGCCGGCTCCACGCGGCGGGCGCGCAGGTGGTGCTCGCCGACGTCGCCGAGGAACGCGGTCGCAAGGTCGCGGCCGAGCTCGGCAACACTGCCACCTTCGTGCACTGCGATGTCACGGCCGAGCCCGCCGTTGCGGCCGCGGTCGAAACGGCCGCCGCGCTCGGACGGTTCGCAATGTGTGTGCACTGTGGTGGCGGTGGGATCGCGGCGCGCACCCTTTCGCGTGATGGCACACCGCACGATCTCGACGCCTTCCGGAAGGTCGTCGAGCTGAACCTGATCGGGTCGTTCAACGTCTTGCGGCTCGCGGCCGCGGGGATGGCCGGAAACCGGCCCGACGACGGTGGAGAGCGCGGGGCCTGCGTGCTGACCGCATCCATCGCGGGGTACGAGGGACAGATCGGGCAGATCGCGTACGGTTCGGCCAAGGCCGGCGTGATCGGCATGACGATCATCGCGGCGCGCGATCTCTCGTCTGTCGGTGTACGCGTCTGCACCATCGCCCCCGGGACGATTGCGACCCCGCCGATGCTGATGGTGCCGCAGGCGATGCGCGACGCCTTCGCGGCGAACGTCCCGTTCCCGAAGCGTCTCGGCGAGCCGGACGAGTACGCCGCGCTCGCCCAGCACATCCTCGAGAACAGCTACCTCAACGGCGAGGTCATCCGGCTCGACGGCGCGGTGCGGTTCCAGCCGAAGTAGACCTCGCCCGAAGACCCGCGGCGCGGATCCGCCGTACGAGCTCGTGGGTCGACACGACGTGCGCGCCGGCGTCGACGGCGAGTTGCCACCACCGCTCCGGCACGTCGTAGTGATCGTTGTGGAAGCGCAGGCGGCGCGGGAGCAGGAGCTTGTCGGCGAACGCGTGCAGCTCCTCGAGCGACGTGTCGCTCACCAGATGCGCGAACCGGGTCCCGTGCGCGGCCCAGCGCGGCCGATCGACGAGGATCACGCGCGTGCTCGGCGCCGCCGGGCTCCCCGCTCGGTGCTCATTCCTCGCGCAGGCCGATCCGCGCCGATTCGCTCATGATGTGCTCGACCCACCACGCCGGCGCCGAATTCATGAGTGTCGCGAGATCCCAGTAGTCCCACCAGCGGATCAGCTTGCCCTCGCGCGCCTCGTGCATCGACACGAACGGGAGCGACGCCTGCTCGCCCGAAGGCCATTCCCAGTGCTCGACGTGCTCGGTGACGACGAGGTCGCCTTCCGCGACGATCGCGCGCACGTCGTGTGAGATACCGGCGAGCGGCTCGAGTCCGAGGCGGAGGCGGGCCG
>DATJAA010000152.1:0-4498 GCA_035516815.1 Acidimicrobiia bacterium
TCGCGGCCTATAAGACCGCGGTCGAGCACGAGGGGACGCCGACCGTCATCCTCGCCAAGACGATCAAGGGTTGGACCCTCGGCCCCGACTTCGAGGCGCGTAACGCGACCCATCAGATCAAGAAGATGTCGCCGCAGCAGCTGAAGGCGCTGCGCGACCGGTTGTACATGGAAATCCCCGACGGCGATCTCGAAGGCGGGATGGCGCCGTACTTCCATCCGGGCTACAAGTCGCCCGAGTACGAGTACATGATGGAGCGCCGCCGCGCGCTAGACGGGTACCTGCCGGATCGCGTCCAACGGTCGAAGACGATCCTCTCCCCACGCGCGGGCATCATCGACCAGTTGGCCGCGGGCACGGGGGAGAAGGTCCCGGCGTCCACGACGATGGCTTTCGCCCGGCTGCTGCGCGTCCTGCTGAAGGAGCCCGAGATCGGTCCGCGAGTCGTGCCGATCATTCCCGACGAGGCGCGCACTTTCGGCCTCGACGCGTTGTTCTCCGAATTCAAGATCTATGCGCCCTTCGGACAGCAGTACGAGCCGGTCGACGCGGGGCTCATGCTCTCCTATCGCGAGGCGTCGGACGGCCAGATCCTCGAGGAGGGGATCACCGAGGCGGGTGCGATGGCATCGCTCACAGCGGCGAGCACGGCGTACTCGTCATGGGGTCAACCGATGATCCCGTTCTTCATCTTCTACTCGATGTTCGGTTTCCAGCGCGTGGGCGACATGATCTGGTCGCTGGGCGACCAGCGCGGCCGCGGCTTCATGCTCGGCGCGACCGCCGGTCGCACGACGCTCTCGGGTGAGGGTCTGCAACACTGTGACGGGCAGTCGCTGATGTACGCGTTGGCGTACCCGAACTGCCGCGCGTACGACCCGGCGTTCGCATACGAGCTCGGTGTACTCGTGCGCGACGGCATCAGCCGCATGTACGGGCCCGAGCCGGAGGACTGCTTCTATTACGTGACGCTCTACAACGAGAACTACGTGCAGCCGCCTATGCCCGAAGGTGTCGAGGAGGGCATCGTTCGTGGGATGTACTTGCTGCAGCGCGCCGGCGACGGCTGCGCGCATCGGGCGCAGATCCTCGCGAGCGGACCGATGGTTCGTGAGGCACTCGTGGCGCAACAGACTCTGCGCGAGCAATACGACATCGGTGCCGACGTGTGGAGTGTCCCGGGGTGGAAGCAACTTCACGACGAGGCCGTCGAGTGCGACCGGTGGAACCGTCTGCATCCGTCGGAACCGCCGCGCACGCCGTACGTGACCGAGCTCCTCGCGGAGACGGCGGGGCCCGTGATCGCGGTGACCGACTGGGTTCGGGCCGTGCCGGACTCCATCGCCCGGTTCGTTCCGCAGCCTTACGTCGTGCTCGGCACCGACGGCTACGGCTTCTCGGACGTCCGGTCCGCTCTGCGGCGACACTTCGAGGTCGACGCCGCGCATGTCGTGGTCGCGACGCTCGACGGGCTGGCGCAGGTCGGCGACGTGAAATCCGAGACGGTGGCGGAGGCGATGGTGCGCTTCGAGATCGACGGCGACGCGCCCGACCCCCGTCGCGCCTGAAGGACGACTCGGATCGGTCGGTTCCCCCGCGGAGCCGCTACCGGTTCACGTGGTGGTCGGGATCCCAGTCTTCCTCTTCGTCGTCGAAGTCGTCGTCGAAGTCGTCGTCGTCGTCTTCCGCGGCGTCGTCGCTGTTTTCGCTCAGATCCGCGAGGGTGCCGGAACCTTCCCGGAACAGCCCATCGTCGTACCCCTGCTTGAGCTTGCGCGCTTCACGGAAGCGGCGCGCTCGTCCTTTTCTGGGCACGTCGTCACCTGCCTCGAAGTCGTGACCGTCATTATGCCGTGTCCGCGGGTCCGGGGTCGCGCCGGGGACGAAATGGCTGGTGGCCCCATCGGTCGAGGTGCACGAGGTTTCCGACGGGTGGAGACGGGGCGCGGTCGGTATCGCCGGTTCCCGGACCACGCGGCCAGCCGAGCGCGACCACCGAGACGGGTGTGACGTTCCGCGGCAAACCGAGGGTCCGGCGTGCCTCCCACACGGACCACAGCGGGAGGGTGGTCGCCGAGGCCCCCAACCCGCGTGCGGACGCCGCGAGCAGCAGGTTCTGCACGGCCGGGAATGCGGCGCCGTAGAACGCCGCCGCACCGATCGCGGGGAACAGCGGCCGGCGACCGGGAAGGCACGCGACAACGAGGACCGGAACGTCCTCGAAGTGGT
Organism: Acidimicrobiia bacterium; assembly: GCA_035516815.1. GTDB lineage: Bacteria > Actinomycetota > Acidimicrobiia > IMCC26256 > PALSA-610 > PALSA-610. The sequence continues at coordinate 2,230 of DATJAA010000152.1, forward strand.
CCGACTCCCATTGGCGATCCTCGAGCAGCGCGTCGGCGTTCGCCCGGCTGCGCAGGATCCGCTTGTACACCGACCAGCCCTGGCGGTAGGTGCGCGCGAGCTGATGGCGGACGTCGGGGTCGCGGACGACGACGAACGCGCAGCGTTGGGGCCGGCCGGTGCGGGCGTGGGCCGCGAGGTCGAGCAGCTCGAGAATCGAAGCGTCGTCGATCGGGTCGTTGCGCAATCGGCGGTGTGCCGCCTGCGCGCGCATGAGGTCGGCGACGTCGTCGAACTTGCTCACCCGGCGAGGCTGCCACCACTCGACAACTTGCGCCAAAGCGCGGTGTAGCTCCTGTACTCGAGCCCCTCGGCGACATACCCCGCGCGGCGCAGCTCTGCGTGCAGCCGGGGGAGGTGCGCCATCGGGATTCCGGAGTCGACGTGATGCGCCAGGTGCCAGCCGATGTGGAAGGGAACGAGAACAAAGCGGGCGACGGCTGACTGCCGCACGCTGTGCGTCGTGAGCCGGCGATCCTTGGAGCGCTGCATACCGCCGTGCTCGGCGATGGAACGCAGGCGGTTGATCACTCGCCAGACGGTCAGGTAGGGGGCGAGCCACAGGACGAAATAGACCCACGGGTGATGCAGCGCCACTCCGATGGCGATCAGCACGAACTGTGTGGCGAGGATGCAGCGAGCCTGGAAGCGGATGGAGTCGTTGTCGGAGCGGACTCCGCCGAGGAGACCCTTGAAGAGCTTCCAGCCCGTGCTGCCGCGTGCGTCGCGGACGAGCTTGCGCCGTAGCGAGTCGCGCGAGATCGGGTAGCCGCGATACAGGGGGATGTCGGGTTCGTCGGGCCCGAACTCCTCACGATGGTGCGCCATGTGCCCGCGCCTGTACGCGTCGATCGGTGTGAACGACGGGAAGCCGAGTAGCCAGCGGCCGACGAAGTCGTTGATCTTGCGATTGCGGAAGAGCAGGCGATGCGCCGCCTCGTGCATGAGCGCCGCGAACTGCGCGTGGGCGCGGCCCATGAGCAGGAACGCCGCGATCCACACGAACCAGTTGTCGAAGTGCACGGCGAGCACGACGATCGCGATCGTCTGCACGTACAGGAGAATGACCGCGAGCGCATTGCGCGTGTTGGGGATGCGCCGTAGCGCCTCACGGAATTCGGGTGTCGGCCGCCCGGCCGCGGTGATGCGATCGGTCGGGTGAACCCCGGCGAGCAGTGCAGGGTCGGGGGTCATCGTGGCGGCCACGTCCCTGATATTACACTTTGCCTACACATGATGCGAGAAGGTAATATCTCCGGTCCGGGAATCGACCCGGGGCTGTTCCCCCGCCCCCTCGGGGCGCGTTCGGTGATCGCCAGCTTGTTGATGCGGTCGCAGCCACCGCGGATGCCGGGTGCCCGGTTGGTGCAGTGGTGCGGCCTCTTCGGGATCCGTGAGGGCACCGCCCGGGTCGCGCTGAGCCGCATGGTCGATCGCGGCGAGTTGACGGCGAGTGGCGGTTCCTACGAGCTCGCGGGACGGGTTCGCCGGCGCCGCTCGGAGCAGGACTGGAGCCTCGATCCGAAGTTCGACCGGTGGGACGGGGCCTGGCGACTCGCGGTCGTCGGCCCCGGGGCGCGGCGTCCCGAAGATCGCTCGGCGCTGCGCGGCGCAATGCGAGCGCTGCGGTTCGCGCCGGTACGCGAGGGCGTTTGGACACGTCCGGACAACCTCCCGCGCGCGTCCGCGCCGCGCGAGGTGTGGGAGGTCGTAGAGGACCAATGCCAGACCTGGGCGGGCCGTCCGGACGGCGACGCACGCGTGCTCGCGGCGGAGCTCTTCGATGTCCAGACCTGGGCGGATCGGGCCGAGATGCTCACCGAACGGCTCCGAGGGGCGACGAATCGCGTCCGGGCCGCCGGAGACGCATCCCTCGGCGATGCGTTCGTCGCCGGCGCGGCATCGCTCGCGCACATCCGCATCGATCCCCTCCTGCCGCGCGAGCTCGCCCCGGCGCTCGCGTCGGGTGACGCGTTGCGGTTCGCGTACCACTCTTACGAGGAAGCGTTCTCGAAGGCGTTGCGTTCCTGGTTCGCAACGCACTGTTAATCTCGCCGCGTGAGGACGGACGAGTCCGCAGAGCTGCTGTCGGACGCGGCGCGGATGCTCCCCGAGCTGGTCGACCTCCGCCGTCGCATCCATCGCACGCCCGAGCTCGGCCTCGTTCTTCCGCAGACGCAGGAGACCGTGCTCGACGCGGTCGACGGTATCGGCCTCGATGTGCGAACCG
>DATJAA010000153.1:0-5203 GCA_035516815.1 Acidimicrobiia bacterium
TGGTGCAACGCGTCGAAGGGCATGGACGCGTGGGGCGCGCTGAACGCCAGCTTCGGCAACCTCTGGAAGGCGACCGCCGAGATCAACGAGTCGCTGTACCCGCACTTGCAGTGGAGCCGCGACTACCGCACCGACGGCGGAGGCCCCGGGCAGTGGCGCGGCATCCCGGGTTCGCACTACGAAAAGGAAGTGCTCGTCGACGCCAAGGTCTACACGTACGTCGTCGGGATGAAGTATCCGATGCCGGGAATCTGCGGCGGTCAGGACGGATCGCCGAACGAGATGATCATCCGCTACGGCAGCGACGACGAGTTCAAGGTGAAGCACACCGCGGACTGGGTGCCGATCCACGCCGGTGAGCGCATCATGTACGACTACGGCGGCGGCGGCGGTTGGGGCGATCCGCTCGATCGCGACCCGCAGGCGGTGCTCGACGACGTCATCGACGAGTACGTGTCGATCGAAGGCGCGAGCCGCGACTACGGCGTCGTGCTCGAGGGTTCGCTCGAGGACCTCACACTCGAGATCGACGAGATCGGTACGCACGCGTTGCGCGAACAGATGCGAGCCGAACGAAGCTGACATGGGCTACCGGGTGGGAGTCGATGTCGGCGGCACGTTCACCGACCTGATCTGCGTCACACCGAGCGGGGAGATCGTTCTCGACAAGACGCCGACCACGCTCGACGACCAGTCGACGGGCGTGATGAACGGCCTGGAGCAGCTCGCCGAGCGCTTCGGCGTGCCCCTCGAGGAATTCTGTCGCGACCTCGACATCCTGGTGCACGGCACGACCACCGCCGACAACACGATGATCGAGATGAACGGCGCGCCGACCGGCCTGCTCGTGACCGAGGGTCACCGCGACGAGATCGAGCTTCGGCGGTGCCACAAAGAGGAGATCTGGGATCCGAACTATCCCGGCCCGATCCCGATCGCGCGGCGGCGATCCCGGATCCCGATCCCGGAACGGACCGACTTCGAAGGCAATGCGATCCTGCCGCTCGACGAAGCAGCCGTACGCCGCGGCGTACAGCGCTTGAAGAAGCTGGGGGTTCGCTCCATCGCCGTCATGTACCTGTTCTCGTTCGTGAACCCGAGCAACGAACGCCGCACCCGCGAGATCGTGCTGGAGGAGTTCCCCGACGTCGAGCACATCTCGCTCTCGCACGAGGTGATGCCGCGCGGGCCGGAGTTCGAACGGGTCTCGACGACGCTCGTCAACGCCTACGTCGCACCGCGCATCGCGACGTACACGCAGAACCTCCAAGACAAGCTGCGGCGCGCCGGGTACGACGGGCCGTTGCTCATCATGCAGTCGACCGGCGGCGTGATGCCGCCCGACTACGTCTCCCGGCGCGCGGTGACCCTGCTCGCGAGCGGGCCGACCGGAGGCGTCATGGGTGCCACGGTCGCGGCGCGGTCCGCCGGCGTCGGCGACTTCGTCGCTATCGACATGGGCGGCACGAGCTTCGACATCTGTCTCGTCCGCCACGGCCGCCCGGAGATCAAGACCGACTGGAACTGGCGCTACCGGTACTACATCGGACTGCCCATGGTCGACGTGCAGAGCGTCGGCGCCGGTGGCGGATCGATCGCGCGCGTCCGGCAAGGGGCATTGCTGGTCGGTCCCGAGTCGGCGGGCTCGACCCCGGGCCCAGCGTGCTACGGCCGGGGCGGCACCCGTCCGACCGTCACCGATGCCGACGCGGTGCTCGGCTACCTGCCCGTCGACGGTTTCGCCGGTGGACGGATGCGCCTCGACGTCGCCGCGGCGCGCGCCGCGATCGCGCAGCACGTCGCCGAACCGCTCGCGATCGACGTGACCAACGCCGCGTGGGGCATCGAACGCATCGTCAACTCCAACATGGCGAACGCGACCCGCAAGGTGCTCGCGGGCCACGGAGCCGATCCGCGCGACCTTGCGCTGATCGCGTTCGGTGGCAACGGCGCGGTGCACGCGGCCGCGATCGCCGCCGAGCTCGGCGTCTCGCGCATCGTCGTACCGAAGGCCGCGCCCGCGTTCAGCGCCCTCGGGGTGCTCGTGGCCGACTACGTCGTCGACGTCGTCCGGTCGTACGTGACGCCGCTGTCGCAGGTCGACCTCTCGCGCGTGCGCGATCTGCTCACCGATCTCCTCCAGGAGGTCGACAAAGAGCTCGAGCCCACGGGGGTTCCGGCGGCCGACGTGGAGCGAATTCTCTTCGCGCAGATGTGCTACCCGGGCCAGAACTTCGACATGAGCGTCCCCGTTCCCGAAGGGGTCGCGCTCGACGAGCCGGGTTTGCTCGACCTCGCCGAACGCTTTCACGATCAACACGAGGCCGAGCGCGGTTTCTGCTTCCGCTCGCAACAGCCGATCCTGCGGGGCGTGCGCGTCATCGCGCGTGGCAACACCCCGAAGCCGGATCATCTCGCCGAATCCGGCTCGCTGGCCGACGCGGGCGGCGCGCGGCGCGGTAGCCGCGCCGCGTACTGGGGCGACGCGTTCGTGGACACGCCGGTCTACGAAGGGATGCAGCTCGGCGAAGGTGCGACGATCCCGGGACCGGCCCTGATCGAGGAACCCTTCACCGTCGTCGTGCTGCCACCGGGCACGAGCGCAATCGTCGACGGTCTCGGCAACTACGTCGTCACCGTGTGACGCCCCAGATCCTTCTCGTTTCCCACTTCCACTGGGACCGGGAGTGGTACCGCCCGTTCGAGGAGTTCCGGGGCCGGCTCGTCGACGCGATCGACGCGGTGCTCGACCAGCTCGCGGTCGATCCCGGCTTCCGGTTCGTGCTCGACGGTCAGGCGATCGTCCTCGAGGACTACCTCGAGGTGCGCCCCGACCGACGAGACGAACTCGTCGCCGGACTGCACGAGGGCCGGCTCGCGGCCGGTCCGTGGTACGTGCAGCCCGACTCGCTCCTGCCGTCGGGCGAGACCCACGTCCGCAATCTCTTGCTCGGGCGGGCAGTCGCCGGCGCGCTCGGACCGGTGTCGACGGTGGCCTACGTTCCCGATTCGTTCGGGCACCCGGCCCAGTTCCCGCAGCTGTTCGCCGGATTCGGGCTCGACCCCTTCGTCTACTGGCGCGGGAACGGAACCGAGCTCGATTCGCTCGGGCCGATGTACTGCTGGTGTTCACCCGACGGGAGCCGCGTTCGCGCCTGGCAGCTCCCCGAGGGCTACTTCTCTGCGGGCGCCCTCGACGCCGACGGTGATCTCGCCGCGACCGTTGCGCGCGCCCGGATCGTGATCGATCGGATCCTGGCCGCGGGCGGCAACCCGGTACTCCTGATGAACGGGTTCGACCACCTGCCGGCCGACACCTCCACCGCGAAGGTCGCGGCGCTGCTCGGCGCCGAGCGCGTGCTCCTCGACGAGGCCGCGTCGCGGCTGCCTCCTTCCGACACACTGCAGGAGTGGTCGGGTGCGTTGGTGGGCGGGCGCACCACGAATCTCCTCCCCGGAGTGTGGTCGGCGCGCATGCCGTTGAAGCTGCGTAACCGGGCGGTCGAGACGCTTCTCGGAGGGTGGGCCGAACCATGGGCGGCGTTCGGCCGCGTCCTCGGCCTGCGCGACGAGCGTGCTTCTCTCGAGCGCGCGTGGCGATCGTTGCTGTGCAACCAGGCGCACGATTCTCTCTGCGGATGCTCGATCGATCCGGTCCACGAGCGCATGCACGCGCGATATGACGACGCCGAAGGGCTCGGCCGCGCGACGACACAACGAGTCCTCGAGCGCCTCGCCGGCCGCAACGTCACCCGGGATACGCCGTGGCGCGCCGAACAAACGGTCGCCGTGTTCAACGCGTCGGCCGAGCCGCGCACCGACGTGGTCCGGATCCCACTCGAGGGCTTCCCGCCGTGGCGCGCGAGCCTTACCCGCTTCGATATGCATCCTTTGGCGATGCCCTCGTTCTCGGGTGTGACGGTCGACGGCCGTCCTGCTCGCCTCGTCGCGAGCGCCGATCCGAACCGCGTCCGCTTCCTGCCGGGCGTCGGCGGGCTCGATGTCGAGTTCGTCGCCGAGGAAGTCCCGGCCTTCGGGTGCCGCCACTACGCCGTCGCGCCGGCACCGCGGAGCGCCGACGAGATCGACGACGGGCGCGAGATCGAGGCCGGCGAAACACGCGTCGAGGTCGGCGAGCGTGGAACGCTCTCGGTCACGCTCGGCGATCAGAGGTACGACCGCCTCTTCGAGATCGAGGACGCCATCGATCGCGGCGACTCCTACGACTCCGATCCCGACGCTCCGCGCCACATCCGGGTGCGGTTCGTCACCGTGGAACGGACCCGTTCCGCGGGCGGCATCGCGCGCCTGAGCGTGATTCGCGAGCTCGACCGCATCGGGACGCTCACGGTCGAAGCTTGCGTCGCGCCCGGTGTGCCCTTCGTACGCTGCGCGGCGACGCTCGACAATCGCGAGCCCGATCACCGGTTACGACTGTGCTTTCCCACCGGCGCGCCGGTGGAGACGTTCGAAGCCGCGACCACCTTCGACGCGGCGCGCCGGTCGACCGAGCGGCCCGACGACACGGGTTGGATGCATCCGGCGCCGACGACCTTCCCGCACCAGGGTTGGATCGCGGTGGGCGGTCTGGTCGTCGGCGCGCCCGGCCTCCCCGAGGCCGAGGTGACCCCCGCCGGTGAGATACGCATCACCCTCGTCCGCAGCGTCGGGGCGCTCGCACGCATCACGCTGCGTTCGCGTCCGCTTCCGGCCGGGCCCGAGATGATGGCGCCGGGTGCACAAACCCTGGGGCGTCTGCGCGCCGCCGTCACCATCACCCGTACGCCCGGCGACGCGCGCGCGGCCGAGACCGGTTTGTGGGGCGTCCTCGCCGGCGACGCGCCTGCGCTCCGATCCGGCTCGTCGCTCCTCGCGCTCGACGCGCGCGGTTGCGTCCTCTCGGCCGTCAAGCCCGCGCAGGACGGGGACCGGGTCGTGATCCGGGTACTGAACCCGACCGACGAGCCGGACGAGGCAACGCTGCGCTTCGGCGTCGACGTTCGGCGGGCGCGGCCGGTCCGGCTCGACGAGACGCCGGACCAGTTCTACGTCGATCACCAGGGGCGCACCGTCAGCTTCCGCGTCCCGCCGCACGCGCTCCGAACCGTTCGGGTCACCTTCGGTTGACCCGACGGCGGTCAGACCTTGCGGCGGTACATGCGCACCGCGAGCGGCGCCGCGACCGCGATGATCGCGAGGCTCC
>DATJAA010000154.1:0-21185 GCA_035516815.1 Acidimicrobiia bacterium
AACCTGCCGTACGCCCAAGCGCACGACCGGATCGTGATCGCCTACAGCCCGCTTGCGCAGGGAGTCCTCGGCGGCCGCTATGACAAGGACCACCTTCCGCCCGGCCCCGCGCGGCGGAGCAACCCGCTGTGTCTGCCCGAGAACCTCGAGCGGGCCACCCAGCTCATCAACAGCGTCCGGCGTATCGCGAGCGCGCACGACGCGACACCCGCACAAGTCGCGCTCGCATGGCTCATCGCAAAACCAAACGTCGTCGCGATTCCCGGCGCGAGCTCCGTCGAACAGCTGCGACACAACGTCGCGGCCGCTGATCTCGATCTCGACGAAAAGGAACTCGAAGAACTCACCGCCGAGAGTGACGCATTCGAACCGCTCGGCATGCCGCAAACCGCCGTCTCGCTCGCGCGACACCGGAAGACGTGACCACCCCAGGCCGCAGCCCAGGCCCCGAGACCGCCTAGTTGAGTGATTCGGGGTCGACGCCGATGCCGCCGGCCGCGCTGCTGGTGTAGGCAGCGAGCGCGAAACGCAACACGTTGACGGCTTCGTCGGCGCTCCAGAGCATCGAGCCTTCGCCGGTATGGAGCCAGCGCAACCAGTGGCGCCCGGAATCGCGGAAACTGCTGGCCCAGTCGTCGTCGAGGGCATGGTAGGAGCGCATCTCGCCGTCGCTGTAGATCTCGAGGCTCGGTTGTTGGATACCGCGGCCGGTACAGCGGTTCACCCGGGCGTATCCGTGGCGGCCGGTGACTTCCCACCGTTCGTCGTTCGTGTAGTAGTCGGAGCGAAGGTACATATCAATCGCGAGCGTGATATCCCACACGCCACGGATGCCGTTGTCGTGTTCCCACACGATGGTGCTGGGCGCATCGATGTCGAACCCGGGCACGATCTCTGTGCGGCCGATCCAAGCCCGCACTTCCTTGATCGGGCCGAACAGCCAGACGGCGGTAGCAAGTTTGTGCCAACCGTCGTCGAAGACGAGGATCCCACGCCCGTCTCGCATTTGCTGGGCTTGCACCGCATAGCTGCTGGCGGGGACGTCCCAGCCGCCGCGGCCTGTTCCCACCATCTTCATGTGGTAGCCGCTGACTTCGCCAAGCTCGCCGGACTCCACCGTTTCTTTGAGCTTCCGCAGCGGCTCGTAGAAGAGGTAATTCTCCATCACGCGCAACAACCTGCCGCTCGCCGCGGCAGCGTCGAGCATGCGATGCGCGCCGCCGAGATCGTTGCACATCGGCTTTTGCAGATTGACGTGCCAGCCATAACCAAGCAGTTCGACGACCCCGTCGACATGCAGAGGTATCGGTAGCAGTGCTTCGACGGTGTCCACTTCGAGGCCGCTCTCTGCCAGCTCGGCCGCGGACGCAAACGCGTGGGCATCCGGCCAATCGCGTTGCCGCTGTTCCCGGCGCTCCTCGCTCGGATCCACGAGCGCAACCACTTCCACATCCGGGTTGTCGACGTACGCGCGCATGTTCAAGTCGTAAATGCGACCCAGTCCCACGAACGCCGCCCGGACCGGACGCTCATACGGCGTGAACCTCATGCGGTGCATTCTTCCTACGACAACACGATCCCCGCCACCGAAGACCCAGGCAGACCCGTTGGAGGACGGCTCGCGCCACCCACGTCAGCGCCATCAGCCGGACTCGAACGGCTTTCGGGTCGTCAGGTGCAACTGGCATCATCATTCCATGGGTAGCGAGACTCGGACCGTGTACAACCCCCCGAGGCCGGACCCGCGCACTCCGGCGAGTTGTCGCTGGATGAGACCCACGCGCGGGTGGACGTGCTGCTAGCAGCGCACGCCGAGTGGCTCCCGGCGCTGACGTAGGTGTTCCACCATCGTCAAGGTTTGCCCGACAACTGGGAGCCGATCATCGAGAAATCCTTCAGTGCTTGGGTGCAGTTCGGCGCGGAGGAACACGACGGGCTTGCCGCGATCGCTGACTGGCTGTTGAAGCACAAACACTGGGAACCGTCGAACGGCTTCGAACTGAACGACAAGATCCGGGTGACCGTTGCGATCGAGGCTGCGGTCCTGATCTTGGGGTTGGGCACGGACTACTACCGCGAGGTCAGCGCGATCGTCGTGTATCCCACGACGGTGATGAGCCGCGGCACATATGCCGGCCCCGCGATGGGAACAGTGAGCGATTCCGTGATCCCGGTGCTTGGTCAAGCGCACGACCGCCGCGGGCCAGTGATCATCGCGTGGGACGAAGCGAGAGCGTCGGCAAGAAATCCCGGCCGCGGCAGGAACGTGGTCTTCCACGAGTTCGCCCACAAACTCGACATGCTGGATGACATGACCGATGGCACTCCCCCGTTACCGAAGGACCAGCTGCCCTGTTGGATAGAGGTTTGCACCGAGGTCTACGAGTCGCTACGTGGGGGAGTCCCGCGCCCGCCCGTAGACGACTACGGCGCCACCAACGTCGCTGAGTTCTTCGCAGTAGCGACGGAGTCCTTCTTCGATGTACCCGTATCGTTGAAGCAGCATGAACCACGCCTTTACGAGGTCCTGAGCGACTTCTATCAACAGAACCCTGCCGATCGAGCCGGCGTATAGATCAGACTCGCCAATCGCGACGATCCCGGCGGGGCGAGAAGGGCAAATCTCATCGACCTCGGGGGTCAGCGGAAATCAAGTCCTTCGAAGTCGCCGGTGGTGCGCCACTTGTCGATGTAATCGAAGTACGCGACGGGGCCGAGGGGATAGCCGGCCATGCCGAACCGGGCGCGGGGGTTCAGCGGTTGGCCCTCGTTGTTGTAGTAGCCGGGGGTGCAGTCGGCGTTGCCGAAGAACGACAACGGGTTGTTTTCCAACAGCTCCATCCATCCTTGCTCGGCCGCAGCCGTGACTTCGACCTCGCCGGCACCGGTCTCGAGTGCATGTCGTACGACGGCGGCGATGGTGACGCCCGCGTCGGCGAGGTTCGACGTGACGTTCGAGATCAGGTTGGCGCCCTGGGCGAAGCCGATGATGAAGAGATTCGGAAAGCCGTGCACGTGGATGCCGTGCATCGAGTGCATTCCGTCTTCCCAGCTTCGGGAGAGCCGGCAGCCGTCGCGCCCGATCGTGTCGTAACCCGAGCGGCGGTCGTAGCTGGTGCCGACCTCGAAGCCCGATGCGAAGATCAGGCAGTCGAGGTCGTAGTGCCGGCCCGCGGCCCACCCTCCGGTCTCGTCGATGCGTTCGACGCCCTTGCCGTCGGTGTCGACGAGGTGACAGTTCGGCTGGTTGTAGGCCTGTAGATACTCGTCGTGAAAGCACGGCCGCTTGCAGAGTTGCCGGTACCAGGCCTTCAGGTTCTGAGCGGTCTCCGGGTCTTCGACGACGGCGTCACAGCGGGCACGGATCTCGTTCATCTTCTCGTCGTCGCTCTCGAGGAACGCGAGGTCGGCGAGCTCGGGCGTGAGCTCGTCGCCGGCGGCGACCTTCTCGACGATCCGGTCTCGAATCCGTTGCGAGATGTCGGTCCAGCCGTCCTTCACGAGGTCCTCATCGGCGAAGCCGCCGGTCTGCAGCGTCGCGAAGTTCAGCAACCACTTCCTCTGCCAGCCGGGCTCGAGCGTCGCGAACCACTCGGGGTCGATCGGATGGTTGTTGCGGACGTCGACGGATGACGGCGTGCGTTGGAATACGTACAGCTCCTGCGCGTCGCGCGCGAGCGGCGGAACGCACTGCACCGCGGTCGCGCCCGTGCCGACGATGCCGACGCGCTGGTCGGCCAGGTTCGTCATCGGCGCACCCTGCCAGTCGCCGCCGGTGTAGGCGTAGTCCCAACGGCTCGTGTGGAACACGTGGCCGCCGAAAGTCGCGATGCCGGGGATGCCGGGCAGCTTGGGCCGGTTGAGGGGGCCCGTGCCCATTGCGACGAACCGTGCGCGCATGACATCGCCGCGGTCGGTGCGGATGATCCAGCGCTGCGCGGCTGCATCCCACTCGAGCTCGGTGACCGCGGTCGAGAACAGCGCGTTGTCGTAGAGGTCGAAGGTCTTGGCGATGCGTTGGCAGTGCTCGAAGATCTCGGGTGCCAGGACGTACTTCGCGGACGGCATATGGCCGGTCTCTTCCAGCAGCGGCAGATAGATCATCGCCGCGGTGTCGCACATCGCGCCCGGGTAGCGGTTCCAGTACCACGCGCCACCGAAGTCGCCGCCGACCTCGATGATCCGAACGTCGTCGATACCGGCCTGCTTCAGGCGCGCGCCCACGCACAACCCGGAGAACCCGCCGCCGATCAGCGCGACCGTCACCTCGTCGAACCGCGGCTCACGCTCGACGCGCTCGGTATAGGGATCGTCGAGCATCGAGGCGAACCGGCCCGTCGGCTCTACGTACTGGTCGTTGCCGTCCGGCCGCAGCCGTTTGTCGCGCTCCTCGCGGTACTTGACCCGCAACGAGGCGGAATCGACGTTCATCCGGCCTCCGTGACCGCGGCCACCGGTGCACCCCACCACGTCGTCGGGGCTCCGAGGACCTCGCGGCGAGGCAGACCGTCAACCGCTCCGAACGCGTCCACCTTTGCGACCCGCACCGTGTCGGCATAGCGCGGCGCGAGCTCGGTGAACACCGCGCCACTGCCGTGCGCGCGCAGCGCCTCGGCCGACGCGTAGGCCTCGTAGAGCGTGCCGGTCGCCTCGGCTTCGTCGAGATACCAGTCGTACACAACGGTCCCCGGCTCGTCGCGACTGACCGCCACCATCGCGGCTGCCATTTCGCGAAAGCGATCTGCGTCGAGGACCTCGAACCGGATCACGAACCGCACCCACTCGCCCTTGCGCACGACGAAGACGGTAGCCGCGCCCTCACCGCCGATGCGCCCTCGCCGAGGAGGACGCGCCGCCCGCCACGCGTATCACCACGTTCGTCGCCGACATCGCGGACGAGGCGCAATGGCAGCGCTTCCACGAGCACGTCGCGAACGCGCACCACACGGACCGCACCGATGATCGCCGTGGTCATGATGGAGACCTCCGCCCGTCAGGAAGCTCGCTCCGACTTGCTCGATGACCACCGATCGGGGAACCAATCTCCCCCTGGGTCCGTCGTTTGTCCCACTTCGATCAGATGACCGTCGGGGTCGCTGATATAGCAACGGATTTCGTACTGGTGCTGCTTCGGTGGCGTCAAGAATTCCGCACCGCGCGCGTTCCACTCGCTGTACACGGCGTGCAAGTCGGTCACTCGTATATTGAGGAAACTGCTGACGCGGTTGTGATCGGCGGGCGTCTCCAGGGTGACCTCCGGTTTGTCGTCCGTCGGCCCTCCGCCGACGTTGATGATGATCCAACTGTTCGACAGCTGGACGTACGTGAGCCCTCCGGGTCCGGAGAACGCATCCCTGCCCCCGAGCACATCGGTGTAGAAGCGGCGAGAGCGCTCGACATCGTCCGACACGATGAAGTGGGCCAGCACGATTCCCTCGAGGGGCGTTGGGAGCGCGTCGGCGGGCGGGCTCGATGGCCAATGATCGGGCACCCAGTCCCCCTGCGGGTCGGTGGTCTGTCCCACTTCGATCAGGTGACCGTCGGGATCACGGATGTAGCAGCGGATCTCGTACTGGTGCTGCTTCGGGGGCGTAAGGAACTGAGCACCCCGCGCACTCCATTCGGAGTACACCCTCTCCATGTCCTTGACCCGGATATTGACGAAGCTACTCACCCGATTTGTGTCGCCGGGCGTCTCCAGGGTGACCTCCGGCTTGTCATCGGTCGGGCCTCCGCCGGCATTGATGACGATCCAACTATTGGACAGTGCGACGTTGGTCGGCCCGCCGGGACTGGAGAACGCGACGCGGCCCCCAAGGACTTCGGTGTAGAAGCGCCGAGAGCGCTCGACGTCGTCCGACACGATGAAGTGAGTGAGCAGGAGTTCCTCTTGGGGCGATGGGACCTCGGCCATCTGCTACCTCCGATGGGCTCCCACAGTCATAGCCGTGCCATCTGCGCCTGCACCGGCCGCATAGGCGGCGGCATTTTTGCGATCTTTGTCCGAAGGTTTTTGAAAGCCGAATCGAAGATGGTCGAGAAACTCGGGAAGGGCTGGATCACGTCGCTCAACACCTCCAACGGAACGCGAGCGCGTATGGCGAGCGTCGCCTGCTGCAGCCATTCGCCGGCCTCGGGCCCAAGGGCGTAAGCGCCGGTCAACCCGGCCCCGTCGCTGAGCAGGGTCAAGAATCCGTTCGACTGGGCGTACTGGTGGCTGTACGTCGCGGTCTTGGACACGTCGGCCAGGCGCGTTGTACTGCTGTAGGGAGCCTCCACGGCACCGACGGCGGCCGCCTGCGGATCGGTGTACGTGACGCGAGGCACGGCTTCGTAGTTCGTCGGGTGGCTCTCTCCGGCGATGTTCGCCGCCACAACGTCTCCTTCGTACTCGCCGACGTGGGTCAGGGGCCAGATCCCGTTGACATCTCCAATGGCCCAAATGTTGTCGGCGGCGCGCAGATACTCGTCCACGACGACGCCGTGTGGGTTTGGCTCGATACCGACGGTCTCGAGCCCGATCCCATCGACGCGCGGACGGCGGCCCGTCGCGACGAGCAGTCGCTCTGCTCGTACCGAGGTCCCGTCCGAGAGCTTCACGACGTAGTCGCTGCCGTCGTGCGAGGCTCCCGCAGCCTGGACTCCGAGGTGCAACTCGATCCCGTCGCGCCGCAGCGCCTCGGTAAGGGCTACGCCGAGGGGGGCCGGCTCTCGCGGGATCAACCGGTCGGCGCCGTCGATGAGCACGGCCTGACCACCGAGCCGCTGGACCACCTGCGCGATCTCGACTCCGGCCGGGCCACCGCCGAGCACGATGAGGCGGCTGGGAATCGTCTTCATGGCCGACGCCTCGCGCGTGCCCCACACACCGACCAGGCCGTCGAGCCCGGGAATGGGTGGCACGAAAGGATCCGCGCCCGTCGCTATGACGACATGCTCCGCGGTGTGGCGAGTGCCGTCCACGTCGACTACACCGGGCCCGCCGAGCCGGCCCACGCCCCGGACCAGCGCGATGCCCCGATCCGCCAGCCATTTCTCCTGTCCCGCGTCCGAATAGCCGGACACCATGTAGTCCCGCCACTCCAGCGCCGACTGCACGTTCACCGCAGCGGTGGCGCCGACGTCGCGGGCGCCCTGGACGGCCTCGCCCGGACGCAACAGGGACTTGGACGGGATACAAGCCCAGTAGGAGCACTCGCCTCCGACCAGCTCCCGCTCGACGACGGCGACTCGAAGCCCACGCACCGCGACCGCCGCGGCGCAGTGCTCGCCAGGCGCACCGCCGCCCAGCACGATCACGTCGTAATCGCTCATACAGGAAGCTCCCGGCCGCTGCTCATCCAGCTCTCCTCAGCCTCGTCCCCGAAAGGATTGTCGCACCCAGTCGAACGCGTTACGCCGCGAGCAGCTCGAGTTGCTGTGATCGAGAAGCCGAGCGGAGGACGCGCATCGCGGACCCCAGACTCAACGTTTGATACCGATACTCTTGCCTTCGGTGTAGCGGATCGGCTCCTCCAATGTGTCGACCAGGAATTGATCGCGGTCTCCTCGGGTTATCGACCCGATGCGATTTCGCCGGCGTCCGTCCTCGACGCCGCTCGCACCGTCGACTCGCGGTACAGGACGACACGCGACGGGAGCAACCGGTACACGGCGACACGAACATGCCGCGCTCTTTGACCGGAACGCACGACCTTCGGGTTGTACCGCACCACGCCGGCGACGAAACCGCCGCGTTGCGGCACCATTTTCGGCACCATATGCAAGAAGGCCGGGGCTCTCGCACCGGCCTTCACCTGCATGTTCGTTGGTGGCGGGGGCAGGATTTGAACCTGCGACCTTCGGGTTATGAGCCCGACGAGCTACCAGACTGCTCCACCCCGCGGCGGACCAACGATGGTACAGGTGTTGCCCCGTGTGACCAAGTCGAGTTCCTCACGCCTTCGGCGTCCCGACGAGGGTCACGAGCTTCCACGACTTGACTGCACCTCCGTCGCCGGGGAGCGCCTGCTGGAACGTCAGGTCGACGTGGTCGGCACCCACACTCGTGCTCGCAAGCGTCGCGTTGGGCGGCTCGCCGACCTCGGCGAGGTCGGTGATCTTCCACGAACTGCCGTCGTTGCTGTCGAACAGATACGTGTGGCCGGCGGCGTCGGGCGAGTTGGGCGCGGCGGTTGCTCCGGTCGTCTGCTCGTGCGTGAACGCGACCACGGCGTAGCCGAGCGGACCCGCATCAACGGTCGTCGTGAAGGGCTCGATCGGCGCGGAACCGGGGATCAGGCCGGCGAAATCAGGCGCGCTGACCCATGTGGCACCCGCGTCGTTCGAGACGTAGACGTCCGACGTCTGCAACTTCACGCCGATGACGCGGTCGCCCGAGATCGCGACGGAATCGATGTTCGGGACCCCGTTCAACGGCGTCCAGGTCTGGCCGTCGGCCGAGGTGAGGAGAACCTCGCTCCCGCGTCCGGCTGTCGACTGCAACGACTCCGCCAACAGGAACCCCTTCGAGGTCGCGGCAACGTCCTGCACCCACTCCCCGGACGCCGCCGGCAGCGGCACGGTCTGCCACGTTCCGCCATCGTCGCGAACGATCGCTTCCTGTTGGTGCAACGCGACCGGGTCGGAGATCCCGAACTCGCTCCAGGGATGGGTCGCGACGACCTTCTGCTTGCAGGTTGACGCCCCGGCGGCAACCGGAGCATTCCCGCACAGGTCTCCGCCGATCATCTGCACGCCGCTGCTCGTTGCGACCCAGGGACCGTTGCCCACCACCGATGCGAGGTCGGGTGAGTAGTCGGCGGTGGCGATCACCACCGTGGTGTGCGGTCCGCGGGCGATGTGCACGCTCGTCGATGCTTCGAGTCGCACTGACGCGGCCGGCGGTGTGAACGACAGCGGGATCGGGTCGTCGTTCCAGCGCTCGCCACCGTCGGCCGAAGTCGAGAGCTTGTAGGCAGTCGACCCCGCCTGCGCGCCGGGACCGGTGCCGAGCGCGTAGAGGACGCCGTTGCTCGAGGTGAGGTCGGCGATCCACGGCGACGCTCCCAGCGAGGTGTGCGTCCACGCAACCCCGTCGTTCGTCGCGTACAGCTCCTGCGGCTGGATCGCGGTCGGGTCCGCCGGCACGCCGGGCGCGGTTGACAACGCGTACGTCACGCCGTCGGAAGTCGTGAAGTGCGCGGTGTCGTACAGCACGGTTCCGTCGACACTGCGCCACACGAGATCGGGCGCCGGCTGCGTCACAGGGGGCTGCGCCGTGACGCGCGCATCGGATCCGGACGATCGAGTATCGATGATCGCGAGCGAGGCACCGACCAGCGCGGCGGTGACGAGCACGACCCCGCCGCCTTGCCGGCGACGGCGGCGCCGTAACGCGCGTCGCCGGGCGTCGTCGGGACCGGGCCCGACCGGAACGAGATCGACGGCATCCCGCCGGAGCGCGTCGCGCAAGGAGTCTTCGAATTGCATGGTGGTCATGACCTCATGTGTCCGAGTGAACGTTCGAGAATTGCAAGGGCGCGATGAAGACGGCTCTTCACCGTTCCCGGCTTGATGCGCAGGGCTTCGGCGGTTTCCTCGACCGACCAATCGAGCAACAAGCGGCACACCACGACTGCGCGCAGCTTGAAATCGAGGTTCCCCAACGCCGTCGCGACCGCAGGGTCGGAGATCGGCGGTTCCGCAGCGTGCGAACGCGCGACGAACGGCAGCGCGCGCACGAGGCGTCGCCGGGTCGAGTACGCCCAGTTGAGACCGACGCGGTACGTCCAGCCGGCCGGACTGTCGAAGTCGCGGATCTTGTCCCAGCTCGCGTACGCCCGCGCCATCGCCTCGTCCGTCGCCTCGCGGCCGAGCTCGACGTCACCGAGCGTGTAGCTCAACGCGCGGGCGACGTCGGCGTACGCGGCCCGATAGAACTCGGAGAACGCCTCACCGCCGTCCGGCCCGAGAGCGGCGGACGGCGGCGGGCCCGACGGCGGATCGGAGAGATCGGTCAGCACGCGCGGGTTGTCGGACTCGAGGACGATCCCGGCGTCGCCGGCCGGGGCCCCGGCGATTCGTCCGTCGATCCGAACGGGACTCGCCTGCATTGGTCGTGCCTCCATCGGTCCATACACGCCCGGACCGTCTTCGGGGTTCACGGTTTCTCCCCCGGCGGTGCGGAATTGGAGACCGGCGGCGGTTGCAGGCGCGCCGCCGCGGCCCGCGCGGCGGCCTCCGCACTCTCGTCTCCGCCGAGACGGGCGAGTTCGCCACGATCGATCCACAACTCCGGCTCGTTGGGCGCGCCGGCGAGGTCATTGACAACCACGGCCGACGCACGCGTGCGGTCGTCGTCGAGACCCGACCGGACCGCGCGCTCGACGAGGAGATCGGCGTCGAGCAACCGGAGCGCGGGATCCCGCGGCGATCGTCGCAGGCCCTGTTCGACACGGGCGACCGCGGCGTCGACATCGGTGAGCGCGGGTCCGCGTGCCGCGATGCGCGCGTCCGCGTACCACACCCGGATCGAGTCGGGCCGCAGCCGCGTGGCGCGGTCGGCATCGCGGAGATCGCTCGCAGCCGGCGCGCGCGCGGCGCGCTCGAGGAGACGATCAGCCACGATCTCGCGCGTTCCGGTCACCGCCGCCAACGCAACACACAACGCGACGAGCACGGGAACGACGGCGGGCGCGCGCCGCAGCTCGACGGAACGGTTCGACCGCGTCGCGAACAGCATCCCCGCCACGATCCAGAACAACGGATCGACCTCGCTCAACGGGAACAGGAACTGCTGTTGCACGATGTATCCGATCAGCGCGCACCCGACCGCGAGCTTCACCGGGTCGCGCGTGCGCAGCGATCGCCACGCAGCCAGGAAGAGCACGACGAGCAACGCGCCGTAGAGCAACCCCGCGACGACGCCGCCACTCGTCGCCACGTCGATGACGCCGTTGTGCGCGCGGTCGGGGATGACCTCGGTACCGTTCCGGCGCACGTACGACGCGGAGACATACTGCGGGAAGACGATGCGATAGCCCTCGGGGCCCACGCCGAGCAGCGGATGATGCACGACGACGGTCGCGCCGACCGTCCAGTCGTCGAAGCGCCCGCGCGTCGTTCCGTGATGAAGGTCGAACGCATCGACCACTCGGCCCCCCAGCGGTGTCACCGCGAACAGCGCCGCGATGGTCACGAGCGCGAACACGGCCTCGCGCCAGTGTTTCCGGACGGCCGAGCCGTGCCTCGCGCAGACCAGGAACAAGGCGACGGCGACGCCGAGCCACGCGCCGCGCGTCTGCGAGAGCAACAGGCCCCCGGCGGCGCCGACGACGCCGATCACCCCGACGAATCGCCACGCACGCGACTCTCGCCCGTCGAACGCGACGCCGGCCGCGAGTGGAACGAGCAAGACGGCGGCCGCGCCGACGTACGCGGGCTGCCCGAACGGTCCGCCGACGCGGTGCCCGGCGAACGACTCGTCGAGCAACGACCAGCCGGCCCGTTCCAGCCCGCACCAGACCCCGAGCGCAACCGCCGCGATCGCGGCGCCCCGGAAGACGATGCGGCGGTCGCGCCGGGTGTCGAGCGCCTGCCCGCACAGGAACATCAACGGGAACGTGCACCAGGCGATCCATCCGAGCCTGCGGTCCGGAGTCCCGATCCACGCTGATAGCGGATCGGCGCCGGCGAGCGACGCGAGGCCCAGCCAACCGATCAGCCCGAGCCACAGCCCGCCGGTCAACCGGTCGAAACGGAGGGGTTGGCGCAGCAGCGACACGACCGCGATCCCCATGACGATCGACATGACCGTCCAACGGGCCGGACCCGACGGAACCAGGCCCGCAGGGTCGACGGCGACGACCGCGGCAACGAACAGCGCGCCCAGCAGGGGCGCAAGCGGCCGCCGGCTCAGCGCCGGCGCGGCAGCAGTCGTCGTGGGTTGTGTGTCCAGCACGCGGGCTCCTGAGGACAGAGGAATCCCCCGGATACACGCCCGAGCGGCTCGCGAGGTTCCGAACGGCGCGTCAGGGAGCAGTCGAGAAGCTGGGCGCGTCGGCGGGATGCTCGCCGCGCACGGCGTCGTAGGGGTCGTTCAGATCGCCGTAATAGCCGAGCGCGTAGGCCCCGCGCCGGTAACCGGCGAGCCGCGCCAGATCTTCGGGCAGGTCGCGCGCAACCTCCGGCGGGCAGGCGAGGTACTGGTTCTCTTCCTGCCGCAGCCACGACAGCGTGTAGCCCACGTTCACTCCGCGGCGCGCCGCCGTAGAGCGATTCGCACCACCGCCGTGGTACAGCGAGCCGAGGTACAGGAGCACCGAGCCCTTCGGCATCGTCGCGGGAACCGTGTCGCCTTCGGTCATCCGCAGCTTGTCCTCCCATCGATGACTTCCCGGTATGACGCGCGTGGCGCCGTTCTCCTCGGTGAAGTCGTCCATGGCCCACATCGTGTGACACTCGACTTCGAAGCCGGCCGGGAAGGGGAAGAAGTCGAACGCCCACTGGTCGCGGTGCACCAACTGGGCGGGCTCACCTGCGCCGATCTCGATGACCTGGGTCAGGTGCAGCTGATAGCTCGTCGCGTGGTCGCCGAGCACACGATCGAGTGTCGACAGGACGAGCGGGTGGGCGGCGAGCGGCCAGAACTCGCGCGAGCGCGCGAGCAGCGAGCCCGTGCGGCGTGTGTTCAAGCCGGTGAACTCGTCGGCGCCGGCTGCGGTTGCCGCCAGGAACGGTTCGAGGTCGTCGGCCAACCGGTCGATCTGGCCGGTCGGCGCCAGCCGCTCGACGACGACGCAGCCCGCGTCGCGCAACGCGGCCTCGACCGCATCGACGCTCGCGTCGGACTCGAGCCGGGGAACGCTCGCCATGTGCTGACCTCGGACGCAGGATTCGATCGGTTGAACGCTACCGCGCCCATGTGTGCTCGATCCCGTACCGGCCGCGGCTCGTAGCATCGAGCCATGCGACCGGTCGATCGGCTCGTGGAGGCGGCCCGCGCCGCGGGAACGCTCGCGAGATCCGGGCTCCTGCATCCCGAATCACCGGACCGGATCTGGCGCATCGCCACCGCCGTGCACACGTGGGGGTCCGGACTCGCGGCCGCCTACGCGGCCGGCGCGGCCCGGCACGGCGACCGAGCGGCGCTGATCGACGAGCGCGGTGCCGAAACGTACAACTCGCTCGACGCCCGCGTCGACGCGATCACGCGCGGCCTGATCGAGAACGGCCTGCGAACAGGTGACACCGTTGCCGTCCTCTGCCGCAACCACCGCTACTTCTTCGCAGTCACCGGCGCGCTCGCCAAGCTGGGCGCCAACGCGCTCTTCGTCAACACCTCCATGGCGGCGCCCGAGATCCAGACCGTGGTCGCGCGCGAGCGCCCGATCCTGCTCGTGCACGACGAGGAGTTCGAACCACTCGCCCGGGCCGCGGGCGTGGAGGCGCGGTTGCTCGCCTGGGCCGACTCCGACAACCGCGGCGACGCGACGCGCACACTCGACGAGCTGGCGGAGCGCCATGCCGCCGGACCGCCGCTCTCCCCACCCGCCCGACCCGGCCGCGTGATCATCCTCACGTCCGGTACGACCGGCCCACCCAAGGGCGCGCTGGTCGCATCGGCGCCTTCCGCCGGCGCCGGGATCTCACTCCTCGAACGGCTGCCCTACCGCGCGCACGAGCACATGGTTCTCGCGGCGCCCGCGTTCCACGCGTGGGGATTCGCGAACGCCACAACGAGCCTGCTCCTCGGCGACACGCTGGTGCTCGACCGCCGCTTCGACCCCGAACAGACGCTCGCACGCATCGCCGAGCACCGCGCGCAGGTGTTCGTGGCAGTTCCCGTCATGCTCCTGCGCCTGCTCGAACTGCCCGCGAACGTCCGGGCTCGCTATGACACGTCGTCGCTCCGATTCGTCCCGCTCTCGGGCTCCGCCCTTCCCGGCGACCTCGCGCCGCGCTTCATGGACGCGTTCGGCGACGTTCTCTACAACCTCTACGGCTCGACCGAAGTCGGGTCAGTGACGGTCGCGAGCCCGGCCGATCTGCGCGCCGCGCCGGGGACGGCCGGCCGGACCCCGCGGGGGACCTTCGTCCGGCTGCTCGACGACGACGGGCGGGAGGTCCCGGCCGGCGCGACCGGCCGAATCTTCGTACGCGGCCCGCTCGCGTTCTCCGGGTACACCGACGGCGGCGCAAAGGCCGTCATCGACGGGTTCGTGCACACCGGCGACACCGGGCATTTCGACGGCCACGGCCGTTTGTTCGTCGACGGCCGCGACGACGAGATGATCATCTCGGGAGGTGAGAACGTGTTCCCGCGGGAGGTCGAAGACGTGATCGCGCGCCAGCCCGGCGTGATCGAGGCGGCCGTCGTCGGCGTTCCGGATCCCCAGTTCGGTGCGCGCCTCAAGGCGTTCGTCGTCGCCCGGCCCGATGCCGGCATCGACGCAGACGCCGTGCGCGCGTTCGTACGCGCCAACCTTGCCCGCTTCAAGGTGCCGCGCGACGTGGAGTTCGTCGACGAGCTCCCGCGCAACGGCACGGGCAAGGTCATCCGCCGCGAGCTGGGAAGCGAAAGGCCGGCCTGACACGCCTCGGAGCTCGCCGAGACTTACGCCTCGTTCATCTTGATGACGCTGAAGATCGCGCCCTGGGGATCGGCGAGCACCGCGAAGCGTCCGGGTTCGATGTCCATCGGTTCCGAGAAGACGCTCGCGCCGAGCGACTTCGCCTTGGCAACGGTGGCATCTGTGTCGGCCACCGCGAAGTAGATGCCCCAAACGGGCGGCATGCCCGGCATCGGCGGGTTCATCGCGCCCGCGATGCTGTTCCCGTCGAGCTTGAACTCGGTGTAAGGCATCTCCCCGGCGTGCGTCGCGCTTTCCCATCCGAGAACGCGCTTGTAGAACGCAGCGGCCTTCGGTACGTCGGGCGTGAGCAGCTCG
This sequence comes from Acidimicrobiia bacterium, assembly GCA_035516815.1. Taxonomy (GTDB): domain Bacteria; phylum Actinomycetota; class Acidimicrobiia; order IMCC26256; family PALSA-610; genus PALSA-610. Next base: position 14,931 of record DATJAA010000154.1, read on the forward strand.
CTCCACGAGAACGTGCCCGGCTCGTTGACGAGAGTCGCACCGATGTGGTTCTTCGCCTGCCAGAGTTCGAACATCGCGCCGGTCGGATCCTGGATGACGGCCATCCGTCCTGCGTCCATGACGTCGAACGGCGGCGCGACGACGGTTCCTCCGGCGTCTTCGACGTTCGCGGTCGTGGCCTCGATGTCGTCGACACTGATGTAGGAGTTCCAATGCGGCGGCACACCGGCCGCGGCCTGATCACCGAGCGGCGAAACGGCGCCGACGTCGTGCCCGTCGATCACCGCCATCGAGTAGTAGACGCCGTTCGCTTCGTCGATCGGGTTGTCGACATAGGTCCAGCCGAACAACTCTCCGTAGAACTTCTTCGCGGCATTCGTATCCGTCGTCTGCACGTCGATCCAGTTCGGCGTACCCGACGCGTACTGCTTGCGCTCCGGCATGTCAGCTCCCTTCCGTCGTCCTCGCCGTCGCGCAATCTATGCCCGCATGTCGAGGCGCGGGAAGGCCCGCAGGCAATGGTGCGCGCACGTGCCGGACCCGGGGCCGCCGGGCGGGAAGTCGCGGCGGTCCCGGGTCGCGGTCAGAGCGACGTCACGTGACGCCGCGATCTAGGACGTCGGCGCCTTCGTCGTAGGTGGGGTCGACGGCGGTGTGGGCTGCTTGCCGCGGCCACCGAAACGACCGAAGCGGCCGGCGCCGCCGAACGACCCGCTCGGGCCGCCGAACGGTGCGGGGTGCGGGCCCCCCAGCGGGTCGGATCCCTTCGGGAACCCGTTGTTCACCAGCGCCGTGATCGCGTTCTTGATGCCGGCCTCGAGCTTGTCGGCCTCGCTTTGCGACAGGTGCTTGTTGGCGACGGCTTGATCGATCTTCGAGGATGCGTCCGCGACGAGCGCGTTGATGACCGTGTTGACATCGAGGCTCTTGCTCTTTGCGATGTCGGCGATCGACTCACCCTTGGCGAGATCCGCCTTCAGCTCTGCGTTCGAGATCCCGAGCGCCTTCGAGACCGAGTTGAATGCCGCACCGAGGATGCCGAAGCCGAACTTCGGCGGCGTCGGACCGAGAGGGCCGAGACCCGGCCATGGGCTGTTGACGATGTTCGAGATCCGATCGCGGTCGGCGTTCACCATCGCGTCGATGACCGTGTTCACGTCGACGTTCTGCTGCTTCGCGACGTCGGCGATCGTGGTCTTGCCGTCGCTCAGCTTCTGCCGGAGCTGTTGCGTCGTGAGATTCAGCGCTTTCGCCGCGGCATCGAGCAACGCGGAATTGCCCTCATTGAGGACTCCGCGAGCGGCGGGCCGCGACTGGGGCCCGGCGACCGCGGGCGTCGCGGCGGATGGGCCGGCGGACGGAAAGGTCTGCGCGCCCGAGAGCCCGGGCACGCCGATCAGTGCTCCTCCGACAGCCCCGATCGCGACGGCGGCCAGCACTGCGATCCCTGTCACCACCCGTGCTCTCACCATGGAATGCTCCTCCGACCTCTGGTCGCCCATGATCGGATGCCAGGCTGGGATCGGGCTGGGAGCCGGGCACAACGGTCACACCGTCCCCAGGCCCGACGCGGCTCAGTACGTCCACAGCGATCCCACAACTTCCGGTGCGACCATACGGGCCGTGGCCGATACTCGGGTTCTCGTCGTGGACGACGAAGCGAACATCACCGACCTCGTGGCGACCGCTCTCCGGTACGAGGGCTTCGACGTCGAGGTGGCAAGCACGGGTTCGGACGCGCTGCGGGCGGCATCCGACTTCCGACCGGACCTCATGGTGCTCGACATCATGCTCCCCGATCGCGATGGCTTCGCCGTCGTGCAACGTTTGCGCGCCGACGGTCACCACGTGCCGGTTGTGTTCTTGACGGCGCGCGACTCGACCGAGGAGAAGGTGAAGGGCCTCACGGTCGGCGGGGACGATTACGTCACCAAGCCCTTCAGCCTGGAGGAGTTGGTCGCGCGCGTCCGCGCGGTATTGCGCCGCACCGGTGCCGTCAACGGTGACGGAACCGCGCGGCTGACCTTCGCCGATCTGGAGCTCGACGACGACACGCACGAGGTGTGGCGTGGCCGCACCCGGATCGAGCTGACGCCGACCGAGTACAAGCTGTTGCGCTACCTGATGCTCAACGCGCGCCGGGCACTGTCGAAGTCGCAGATCCTCGATCACGTGTGGGAGTACGACTTCGACGGCGATGCCAACGTCGTCGAGACCTACATCAGCTACCTGCGCAAGAAGATCGACAAGCTCGGCCCTCCGCTGATCCATACCATTCGGGGTGTGGGCTACACACTGCGGACCCCACCCGAGGGCTGATCGGCCGTGACGCTCCGCGTCCGGCTCCTGGTCGGCCTCGTCGTCCTCGCGGCGATCGGTCTGGCCGTCGCGGGCGGCGTCACGTATCGCGAACAGAAGACGTTCCTCTCCAGCCGCGTGAACGATCAGCTCACCGCGGCCGTCGCGGTGCCCGACCAGTTCCGCCGCGGCACGCTCGGCAGTCAAGGGACCGACGACCAGACGCCGCGTCAGCTCCCATTCGGGACATACGCCGAGTTTCGCTTCGACGACGGCAGCATCCGCCCGGCAACGACCGACAGCGTCTCCAGCGCAGCCAAGCCCGCGCTCCCTGCGACGATCACGGTCGGGCGGATCTTCACGGTGCACCACCCGGCGTACCGCGCACTCGCAGCCCGCGTGACGTTCGTTCCGAGTGGCATTCAGGCAACGCTCGTCGTCGCAATCCCGTTGCGCGACATGAACGAGGCTCTCCATCGGCTGTTATTCGTCGAGCTGACGGTCGCTTTCGCCGTATTGCTCGCGATCGCGCTGCTGGCGTGGTGGGTGGTGAAGCTCGGGCTGCGGCCGCTCGAACACATGCAGGAGACGGCGGGCGCGATCGCGGCCGGCGACCTGTCGCAGCGGGTCGAGATCGTCGATGCGAACACGGAGGTCGGTCGGCTCGGCATCGCGCTGAACGAGATGATGCAGCAGATCGAGACCGCTTTCGCGGCGCGCGCCGCGTCCGAGGCCCGGCTGCGCCGGTTCGTCGGCGACGCGTCACACGAGTTGCGCACCCCCCTCACGTCCATCCGCGGCTACGCCGAGCTGTTCCGCCGAGGCGCGGCCGACCGCCCCGAGGACCTCGCCAAGGCCATGCGCCGCATCGAGGAAGAGGCGAACCGGATGGGTTCGCTCGTCGACGACATGCTGCTGCTCGCCCGGCTCGACCAGGGACGGCCGCTCGAGCGCCGGCCGGTGGATCTCACCCGCATCACCAGCGACGCGGTCGACGACGCGCGCGCGGTCGCCCCGGGGCGCCCGATCGACTACACACCGAATGGCTCGATCTTCGTTCCCGGTGACGAAGCGCGACTGCGCCAGGTGCTCGGCAACCTCCTGCAGAACGCCAACCGGCACACGCCGCCCCAGACACCGGTCCACGTGCGGGTCGTCGCCGATCCCGACGAAGCAATCATCGAGGTCGGCGACGAGGGCCCCGGGATGCCGAGCGAGGATGCCAACCGCGTGTTCGAGCGCTTCTGGCGCTCCGATCCATCACGAACGCGCGCGAGTGGTGGCGCCGGCCTCGGACTGGCGATCGTCGCCGCGATCGCGACGGCCCACGGCGGACGAGCCGAGGTGCAGAGCGCTCCGGGCGCGGGGTCGACGTTTCGCGTGCACCTCCCCCGGACGGTTCCTACGTCACCCCAGGCCTACGAAGGCGACACCTCGATCGCGCATCCGGCGGCCGCTGACGCGGACGGCGACATTCCTGTTGCCGAGGTCGACGAGGCTGAAGGCTAGAGGCGCACGATCAGCTTGCCGAGATGCTCGCCCGAGAAGAGGCGAACCAACGCCTCGGGCGCGCGATCGATCCCCTCGAGCTCGTGCACGCGTGCCTTCAGCCTCCCGTCGGCCAACCACTGCGCGAGCTGCGCGGCCGCCTCCCCATAGTGGTCCCAGTGGTCGAGGGTGTTGAAACCCTCCATACGCGCCCGCTTCCCCATGAGATAGCGGATGTTGTGCAACGCGGGCGCCGGGCCCTCGAGGTTGTAGGTGGAGATGTCGCCGCACAGGACAACGCGGGCACGGAGCGCGAGACGACGGAGCACCGTGTCGAGCAACTCACCGCCGACATTGTCGAAGAACACGTCGACACCTCCGGGCGCGAGGTTCTTCAGGCGGGCGGCGACGTCTTCGCGCCTGTAGTCGATGCACTCATCGAAGCCGAGCTCCGCGGTGACCCACGCGCACTTCTCCGGTGAGCCGGCGATACCGATCACGCGCGCACCTTGCATCTTGGCGATCTGGCCGGCGATGGATCCCACGCTGCTCGCGGCGGCCGAAACGCAGAACGTCTCGCCCTCGCGGGGCTTCGCCACCTCGAGCACGCCCACGTACGCGGTGATGCCGACGTGACCGAGCACACCCAGCACGTCGATCAGGTCCACGTCTTCGGGCACCATCGTGATCGGCGGGAACGGGTTCGTTTGGACGACGCAGTACTGCTGCCAGCCGGTGAGGTGCATGAACGCCCGACCCATCGGGTACTCCGCCGGGTTATTGGTCTCGACGACCACCCCGACACCGTTGGAACGAACGGGCTCACCGATCGCGACGCCGGGCATGTAGTTGCCGCGCTCGTCGAGCCAACCGCGGATCGTCGGGTCGATCCCGAGATAGCGCACTGCGAGGAGCGCCTCGCCCTCTCCGAGTTCCGGAACGGGGACCTCGGTGGTCTCGAAGCACGACTCCGTGACCATCCCGACCGGTCGCTTCGCGAGGACCACCTGCCGGTTGACGCGCGACGTTGCCACGGGCGCAGAAGCTAGCGGGACCGCGTAGCCTCACGCCGGTGCTGCCCCTGGACGTCGCCGACCTCACTCCGGAGTGGTTCAGCGCGGCGCTCGAACGGGACGTCGACGAAGCCCGCTTGCTCGACCGCAGCTCGGGCACCACCGGCCGTGCGCAAGTCGCGCTGTCCGGTGAGCCGAGCGTACCCGCCACGGTCTTCGTGAAGCTGGCTCCGTTCGACGAACGCCAGCGCGCATTCGTCACGTCGGTCGGGATGGGTGTCGCGGAGGCGCGCTTCTATCGAGACCTGGCCGCGGAAGTGCCGGTGCGCGTGCCCGGCGTCTGGTTCGCCGAAACCGACGGCGACCGGTACGTCATGGTGCTCGAGGATCTCGTCGCGTCCGGGTGCCGGTTCCCACACCCGACGGACGACGACATCGCCTGGCGTGCCCGCGACATCGTCGAACAGTTGGCGGCGCTCCACGCGCAGTTCTGGGAATCACCCCGCTTCGAAGCCGGCGGCGACCTCGCATGGCTTTCAGCGAAAGGCACCGGCGGCGCGGGCGGTGGGTCGAAGTTCGTCCGGATGGCGGTCGACTCGCTCGGCGATCGGATGCCCGAGGCGTTCCACCGCCTCAGCGACATCTATCTCGCGCGCCACGACGACATCGCGCGGCTCTGGAACTCGGGCCCGCGCACATTCGTGCACGGCGACCCGCACATGGGCAACCTCTTCGTCGACACGGCCGCCGGTGACCGCACGGGGTTCCTCGACTGGGCCGTGATCGGTCGGTCACCCGGTCTGCGCGACGTCGCCTACGTGCTGTGCAACTCGGTTCCCGCCGAGATCCGCGCGCGCGACGAGCGCGGGCTGGTCGCGCGCTACTGCGATCTGGTCAGCGCGTCCGGCGTCGAGATCGACCGCGAGGACGCGTGGCAGCAGTACCGGCTGTTCGCGGTCTACTCGTGGGTATCGGCAGCGGCGACCGCCGGAATGGGTTCCAAGTGGCAACCGTTGCACATCGGCCTCGGCGGAACGAGGCGCGCGACCGCCGCGTGCGAACAGCTCGGTTGCGTCGATCTGCTCGAGCAGCTCCTCGGCTGACCGGAATCGCGTGAACCCGTCGTCGTGCGGTCTCGTACCCCCCTGCCATAAGGTGAGCGAAGGCATTCGCGAAAGGGGCAACTGATGTCGGTGTACGACGTTCCGATCAATTCGCTCGAGGGCGCGGCCGGTGTGCTCGCCGACCAGAAGGGCAAGGTCACGCTGCTCGTGAACGTCGCGTCGTTCTGCGGCCTCACGCCGCAGTACGAGGGACTCCAGCAGCTCGAGGACAAGTACAAGGACCAGGGCTTCGACGTCATCGGCATCCCCTGCAACCAGTTCGGGGAGCAGGAACCCGGCTCGGCCGACGAGATCGCGACCTTCTGCAGCACGAACTACAACGTGACGTTCCC
>DATJAA010000155.1:0-2149 GCA_035516815.1 Acidimicrobiia bacterium
GCTCAGTGGCGGCGAGCAGCAGATGCTGGCCGTGGCAGCCGCCTACGTGCGTGCTCCGTCACTCATGCTTGTTGACGAGGCGTCGCTCGGCTTGGCGCCGATCATTGTCGACGAGATCTTCGAGTTTCTCGAGCAGCGGACGGCATGCGGAGCGTCGGTGCTCATTGTCGACCAATTTGTGGGCCGAGCGTTGGGAATGACCTCCCACGCGTACGTGCTCCAGCGCGGTTCGGTCGTGTTCGAAGGATCGTCCTCGGAAATGCTTTCGGGTGACCTGTACCAGCACTACCTCGGTCGCGTCGACGGGGGATAACGGCAATGGAACTACGCGAACGGCAGCGCGATGTCGTAGGTTGTCCCCGCGCCGGGCTCGCTGGTGAGGCACATGCGTCCGCCAAGTGCTTCGACGCGGTCCTTCACGCCGACGAGACCAGTGCCCGCTTCTAGGGACGCCCCGCCCCGCCCGTCATCCGAGACGCAAACGCGCACGACGCGGTGCTCGTCGTCGCGTTCGATGGTGACGTGTACGTGCGAAGCTTCCGCATGCTTGGCGGCGTTCTTCAATGCCTCTGAAACGGCGTCGTACGCGGCGACCTCGAGCGGCTGCGGCAACCGGTCAACTCGCACATCCAGTGTCGTGGGGACGGGGGTACGCCCGACGATGGCGCCAATCGCGGGGCGAAGTCCGCCCTTGCTGAGCACAGCGGGATAGAGGCCCTGCGCTATCCGCCGCACTTCGGCGAGGACGTCGTCGAGCGCCGCACGAATTCCTTCGAGTTGTGCGTCGAGGTCCCTCGCTTCCGCGGGAACGAGTGTGCGGGCGTAGCGGGCGTACAGAGCGAGAGACACGAGCTGTTGCTGGACGCCGTCGTGAAGATTGCGCTCGATGCGCCGGCGAGTCTCGTCGGCGGTGCTCACGATTCGGGCGCGCGCCGCGCTGAGAGCGGCTTGCGACTCGGCGTTTGCGATCGCCGTCGCAACGAGGTCGGCGAAGGCGACGAGCCGTGATTCAGTACCCGCCGGCAGCGGCCGCTGGGATGACGAGACGCCCACGACGCCCCATCTGCGACCGTCGACGAGGATCGGCGCGCCTATGGCCGAGCGCACATCGCGGGTCAGTTCCGGCGTAACCGTCGTCGTGCGGACGTCGTAACCGTCGATACGGGCCGACCGTCCGGTGTTCCAAACGACAGCCGACACGCACGACGGTGTCATCTCGATTTGCATGTCCTTCGGTACTTCGACGCCTGCCCTGCTAGCCCACGTCCCTACGATCACCAAAAATCGGCCCTCGTCGTCGTAGCGGTTCAGCGTGGTGACATCCGCGTCGAGAAGCTGACCGATCTCGGCACACACGACCGCGAACACCTCGTCCGCACGCGCGCCGTCGGCGACGTGCATCGCGACGCGGCGCAACGCCGCTTGTTCGTCCGCATACGCGCGCAGCTCCGCCCTCGCCTCGGCGTTTGCGATCGCGGTCGCGACCAACTCAGTGAAATCGGCAAGGCGCGTCTCCGCATCTCGCGGGAACTCGTGGTGCATCGACCCGAGGCATATCGCGCCCCAGAGCCGCCTTTCAACGACGACCGGCACAGCGATCGAGCAGCGCATCCGCGCGGCGAGGACGGCGGCCGCAGTCGGGCCGAGATCGGGTCCGTGGTGGCTCTTGCGCGCGGGCTGTTGCGTCTCGAACACCATCGTCGCGACATTGCGGCCATCCATCGTCCCGCGGGTGCCGACCGGCACGACGTTTTCCTCGAGCGAGGTCCACGACGCGAGAACGACCCGGTCACCGTTCTCCTCGTAGCGGTTCACGGTCGAGAGGTCGGCGTCGAGCAGCAGGCCGACCTCCTCAGCCACAGCCGCCATTACTTCTTCCGGTGCGGACGCGCCCGCGACGAGGGTCGCGACGCGACGGAGCGCAGCCTGCTCCTCCGCGAGCTTGTCCAGTGACACTGGACCGGGGTGCTGCCTCCTCCGGCGAGTGACGTCGTCGACAACCGTGACGACGTCGCGCCTCAGGTCGCGTCGTAGGGTGCTCAGCGCTGCAGTGACGTCCCGCACGCGCGCTGGCGCATCGCGGGGCGGCGATGCGGGGCTGTTGCGCTCCAGGGTGACCGGATCGCCCATGCGGATGGGCAGATCGACG
>DATJAA010000156.1:0-3011 GCA_035516815.1 Acidimicrobiia bacterium
CCATCGGCGCACGCTTGCTCCGATCGCGATCGCCTCCGCAGCCGAAGACGACGATCAACCGTCCGCCCTCGACGAGCTGGCGCGCGGCATCCAGCACCGAAGCCAGCGCGTCGGGCGTGTGCGCGTAGTCGACGAGCGCGACGAAGTCGGTGCCGGTGGGCACCCGCTCAAAGCGCCCGGGGACACGGATCGGCGCCTCCAGACCGGCGCGCACGGCGTCGAAAGGACAGCCGATCGCCAGCGCGGTCGCGGCGGCCGCCAGCGCGTTGTAGACGTTGAAGTGCCCGACGAGCGGACTTCGAACCAGAGCGTGCTGATCGTCGCGGTCGTCAACGAGCTCGAACGCCGTTTCGTTTCGCCGCGCGCGTATGTTCCGTGCGAACACGTCGGCTGCAGGATCCTCGGCCGAGTACGTCAAGACGCGCAGCCCGCGCGTCCGCGCCCGGTCGCGCAGGATCCGCCCGTGCTCGTCATCGATGTTGATCGCCGCGGTCGTGGAGAAATACGGGTCGAAGAGCGCAGCCTTCGCCTCGAAGTACGCGTCGACGGTGAGGTGGTAGTCGAGGTGCTCGTGGGTGAGATTCGTGAACGTCACCGCCGCGAACCGGGTGCCATCCACTCGGTGCTGGTCGAGCGCGTGCGACGACACCTCCATCGCGACCGTACCGACGCCGCGGTCGCGCATCCGGGCCAGCAGTGCCTGCAGATCGGTTGCCTCGGGTGTCGTGTGTCGCACCGGCTCGGCCTCGTCGCCGATACGCGCCTCGACCGTGCCGATGATGCCCGTGCGGTCGCCGTTGGCACGCGCGATCGACTCCAGCAGATACGTGGTGCTCGTCTTCCCGTTCGTGCCCGTAACACCGAGCACGCGCACCGAGCGCGACGGGTAGTCGTAGAAGCGCGCGCTGAGGGGTCCGAGCGAGCGGCGTACGGAGTCCACCCTCACCTGCGGAACCTCGAGCGGCAGCGGGCGCTCGACGAGCAGTGCGACAGCTCCCGCTCGCACGGCGGCCGGTGCATGATCGTGCCCGTCGGCGCGGACACCTGCGATGCAGCAGAACAAGGCACCGGGAGTCACCTCCCGGCTGTCGTGCACCACAGAGGCAAGATCGACAAGGGTGTCGCCGCGGACCTCGCACAGGCGGTCGCGCAGCTCGTCGTCGTCGAGGAGGTCGTGCAGCAGCACGGTCCCCCTAGGTGTGCTTGGACTGGTCGGGAGGCAGGCTATCGGGCGTCGAACCGGTCGCCGCCGCTGACCCTGCTCCCGCGCCGTCCTGCTGAGCCAACCGGTGCGCCAGCGCGGCCTCGGCCGTGGCCAGCGCCGGGCCGTGCGGGACGACGCACGTGTTCCCTGCGGCGCGCGCTGTGTTCTGCGCGGCCGCGTATTGCGTGTCCGCGAGATCGGTGGGCTGCACGCCGTACTGCTGGAGTGCGAACTGCGTGATCTCCGAGAAGACCGGCGCGGCGACCTCGCCGCCGTAGCTGAGGTTGTTCTCGTCGAGCACGACGAGCGTCGCGAACCGGGGGTGGTCTGCGGGCGCATAACCGATGAACGACGCCATCGTCGCCGCATCGGTGTAGCCACCGGTCGGAAGGGCCTTCTTGGCCGTACCGGTCTTCCCGGCGACGTCGTATCCGCGAATCGCAGCGCACGCACCGGTGCCGTTCGCGACCACACCCTTCAGCATGCTCGTCATGACCGCCGCGGTGTTCGCCGAAACGACGCGTGTCCCATCCGGTACGACGGCCGGATGACGAACTCCGTTGGCGTCGATCGTCGCGTCGAGGAGATGAGGCGGTCGGGTGACCCCACCGTTGGCGATCGTCGTGAACGCATCGAGCATCTGCATGCCCGTCACCGCGACGCCGTAACCGATCGCGGTCGAGTACTTCCCGGTCGCGTAATACTGCGATGGATCGAGCAGCAGACCGTTCGGCTGATACGGCCAGTCGATGGCGGTTTGACGGCCGAGCCCGAACGCTCGCAGGCCGTCGGCCAGCTCCTGGTTCTTCATCGTGTTGGCGATCTCGATCGTACCGACGTTGGACGACTCGCGAAGGATGTCGGCGGTCGTCCAGTGTTCGACGCCGTTCGGCGCGCCGTAGTGCGGCTCGGCGTCCGTGTACGGCGCGACGTCGGGATCGACGCGGTACGAGTACGGCACCGAGAACATCGTTGTCGGCAGGATGTGGCCGTGCTCGAGTGCCCACGAGAGCGTGATGAGCTTGTTGGTCGAGCCGGGCTCGAACAGATCGGTGAGAGGCGCATTCGCTTCACCGCCGTTCGCGACGTGCGCGGGCGCGTCGGCCTTGGCCCCGACGACTGAAGCCATGGCGAGCACGTCGCCATCGGTGACGTCGATGACCACCGCCATACCGCCGTTCGCGCCCGTCGCCTTCACCTGGTCGAGGAGCGAGTACTCGGCCTGCCACTGGAGGTCTTCGTCGAGCGTCAACACCACGTCGGTGCCGCGCTGCGCGTTGATCCTCGTCTCCTGGGTGCCGGGTATGTCGTGACCCAGCGGATCCTGCTCGACGACGAGCTCGCCCGCCTTGCCTTGCAGGAGGCGGTTGTATTCGAGCTCCACGCCGTCGGCGCCCGTGCCGTCGGAGTGCACGCGCCCGATCACCGCCGCCGCGACCGACCCGGCCGGATACGCGCGCGCCGCCTCCGGCATGAATCCGATCCCCGGGAGCCGCATCGCCTGGACCGCGAGTGCGGTCGCGTCGGGCACCGTGTGGGCGAGGAACGCGAAATGGTTCGGCGAGCTGGAAGTGCCCTTGTCCGAGAGGGCGTCCAGCAGTGTCGTTCGATCGACGTGGAGCACCGGCGCGAGCCGAGCCGCCTCGGACAGCGGGTCGACGACGAGCGTCGGATCGGCGTAGACGGTGGTGCGCTCGATCGACATCGCGAGGTCGCGCCCGTTTCGATCGAACACGCTGCCGCGTTGCGCGGCCAGCGGGATCTTGTGTAAGGCAAGGTCGAGCGAGAGCTCCTTGTACTTGGCGCC
>DATJAA010000157.1:0-13008 GCA_035516815.1 Acidimicrobiia bacterium
CGTCGCCGCTCCACGCGGAAATCGCGATCCACGCATGCTCGACCGTCAGATGGTCGTGGACTGCTCCGGCCGGGCCAATGAGTTCCTCCATGCGCGCCGCTTTCGAGCGCGCGGCATCGAACCGGCCGCGCCCGACCGCGAGGAGGCATTCCTCTTGTGCGAGTCGCCACGCGTCGATGCCGATCGGATCCGCGCCCGCGATCTCGCCGAGCAGCTCCTCGAGCTCATTCCAGCGACCGAGCGTACGAAGCGACTCAGCCGCGTTCAGTCGGAGAAACAAGCCGAACGCACGATCCAAGCCGTGCGATCGCGCGATCTCGGCGCCGTCGAGGGAGATCGTCAGCGCTTCCTCGTCGCGCGCCAGCGTCTGAAGCGCGCCACCCTCGTTGACTGCCGCCCGCGCGACGTCCGGCCACGACTGCATTTCGACCGCGAGCTCACGCGCCCGATTCAACTCGGCGAGCCCTTCGTCGATCCGCCCGATGCCGGCCAGCGCCGATCCCAGGGAGTTGTGCGCATGCCCCTCGATCACTCGTTCGCCTACGCATTGCGCGACGGCGATCGCCTCCTCACAGACGGCAACCGCCTCGTCGCTGCCGCCGAGCATCAACTGCTGGCCGAGGGTCGCGAGGACCTTTGCTCGCGCCACGCTCGGTTCGGGAGGTACAAGCCGGACAGCCTCGCGGCAATGTTCCAAGATGTCCGCCCACGAGCCCGACAGCATCCACAGGTACCGGCCATACCGCTCGTGCAACAACGCGGCCGCGATCGGATCCCGCTCGGCGTCGACCTCGGCCAGGCCCGATTTGATGTAGTCGAGCGCTCGGTCGGTACTGCCGGACATCTCGGCCTGCGTCGCCGTATACCGCAACATCTCCACGTGGCCCATCCCGGCGCGCACCTCGGCATCGGGCGCCTGCGGCCACAAGGCAAGGATCTGCTCGGCCTGCTCGAGCGCGTCTCCATAGGCATAAATGCGCTCGGCGGCGCGCGCGGCGTCGAGCGCTGCCACGAGAGCCCGGGGCGCGTCGTGCGCCGAATCCCAGTGGCAGGCGAGCTCAGCCAGCAGCTGTGCGTCTCCGCCGTCGAACCACTCGGGATGCTCGGCCAGCGCCTCGGCGACTTTCGTATGCAGCGCGACCCGATCGCCGGGAAGCAGATCCTCCTCGACCGCTTCCCGCACGAGCGCGTGCCGGAAGTGGTACTCGATCCCTTCGGCATCGGTCACGAGCACATGCTCGGCGACGGCTTCGCGGGCGCCCGCAAGCAGATCTTCGTGGGTGAGCCCCGCCGTCGCCTCGAGCAGCCGGTGATCGGCCGATCGGCCGATGACCGCGGCGGCGCGCAACACTTGTTGTGCGGACTCGCTCAGCCCGTCGACGCGAGCCAGCACGATGTCGCGCAGTGTCGGGGGGATCGACGTGTCGTACGCGTCGGGCGTGGCGAGGAGCTCTTCGGCGAAGAACACGTTGCCATCCGAGCGGCGATAGGTACGGTCGACGAGCTCCGTGGATGGCTCGGGCCCGACGATTGCCGAGATCAACTCCCGAACTTCGTCGCGGTCGAAGCGCGCGACGTCGATCCGATCGACGGTCCCCGAGCGCTCCAGCTCGGCGAGCAGGCCGCGGAGCGGATGGCGGCGATGCAAATCGTCCGAGCGGTAGGTCCCGATTAACAGGATCGACGCGCTGCGCAGACGCCGCGCGAGGTAGCCGAAGAATTCGCGGGTCGAGCGGTCGGCCCAGTGCAAGTCCTCGATGATGACCAGCGTCGGCGAACGCTCGGCCACGCGCTCGACCACGCCGAGCAGCTGTTCGAACAATGCGCCGGCGCCGATGCCTTCGCGCGCCGGTGCACCCAACTCGGGTAGTAGGGCTGCCAGCTCATCGCGGCCCGGTCCGACAACCTCGTCGAGCGAAGCCTCGTCGAGGGTACGTTGCAATGCGCGTAGCACCTGGACGATCGGTCCGAAGGGCAACGCCCGATCCGACAGGTCGAAGCACTGGCCGACGAGGACCATCGAGGGCTCCGGTATCCGGCGAGCGAGCTCCCCGACGAGCCGCGACTTTCCGACCCCCGCCTCGCCTGCGATGAGCACGATTCCCGGGCGCTCATCTGCGACCGCGTCCTTCCAGCGCTCCTCGAGGCGTCTCAGCTCGACCCGCCGGCCGATGAAGCGCGTCGTGGAGAACCGAGAAGACACGTCGCTCAGTTTGGTCCACCGCAATCGCGTCTCGCGGCCAGATTTGGGCGCGTTCACGCCATCACCGCCGCGTGGTCAGGCAGTCCTCGGCTTGGCAGCCGGGCTCGGATCCGCGCCACGGCTGATCCAGCTGGCCCAGCGAATCCGGAGCCGGGGGCGGGACCCGGCCTGCGGCGCGGCGAATCGCGCGAGTCGCCGGTTTGCGGCATCGCGCCGACGGTCTGCCATCCTGTCGTTCACGAGATGTCGCATGCTCTCGGGGTTCTCGAACACGAGGGCCCTCCTGCCTGGTCTTCCAAGGTCAGGATCGGGCTAAGACCCCCGCCCGCGCATCGGGCGGATGCCTTATTCGGTCGCCTCGTACGACGCGGGCACCAGGCCGCGTGGGCGCTACGGGGTCTGGCCGCTCACCTTCACCTCTTCGAGAAAGGTGACGACCGCATCATTGAACAAATCGTTGCGATCTCCCGCGACCATGTGGCCCGCACCGGCGACGTCGGTCATCCGCGCGTGCGGTATCAGCTCGAGCAATTCACGCGCGCCTTCCTCGCTCAACAGATCACTCACGCGGCCGCGCACGAGCAGCGTCGGTACTCGCACGGCGCGCGCCGCGATCTGCAGCCGCGCCGGGTCGACCAGGGAGGACCTGGTTTCGTCGCGGCCGCCCAAGCGACCGCCGATGAAGGCCGGGTCCCAGTGCCAGTACCAACGACCATCGTCACCCTCGCGCAAATTCCTCTTGAGTCCGTCGAGATTCGACGGACGCGGTCGATGCGGGTTGTAACTCTGGATGGCGTCGACGACCTCATCGAGGGATCCGAATCCGGTCTCCATGTGCTCGGCCATGAACTCGCCGATCCGGACGCGGCCGGCATCCTCGACCCGCGGCGCGACGTCTACCAAGACGAGCGCGCGAGCGACGTTCTCGTCGGGGTGCTCTCCGATCGCGGCCAGCGACGAGAGTCCGCCGAGCGACGCACCGACGAGCGCCGGAGGCGCCGCGAATGTTCGGGCAAGTGCCAGGACGTCGCCGGCGAGGGCGTCGAGCGTGTAGTCGGCGTCCGCAGCCCAATCACTGTCGCCGTGCCCGCGTAGGTCAACGGAGTACACACGCCACCCGTGCCGCGCGAGCGCCTCGAGCGTCGTTCCCCACGAGTGGCGTGTCTGGCCCCCACCATGGAGGAGCACCACAGGGGGACCGTCCGCTCTCCCGGCCGCGTCGGCGACGAGACGATTCCCGTCGCGGCCAAGGAACATCGCCAGCTCCGTCATGGATCAGTCCTTCGGTACGCGGTTCGATCTGCGTTCTCTGCCGTGGGACCGTACCAACCGATGTGTGCCGTGGCCGAAGAGCGGCTCGGCGCGCGCAGCCTGCCTCACTCGCGCCGTTCGTTCTTGTGTCGTCGGTGGTGGCAGTTCCAGCAGCGCGTGTGGAGTTCGGCCACTACGGTTTGGCCGGATTGGTCGAAGGGCGGATCGTGGTCGTATTCGATGAAGTCGGTTGCGCCGCAGTCGATACATACACGGTCGCGCTCCTTGACGACGCGCTGCTGGCGGACGGACGGATGACGGCGGCGCCCGGATGCGTCGATCGGACGCCCGCGCGCGTCGTGAATGAGGGCGCGTAGAAAGGCGTCGGGCGCGATCCGCTGCACGACCGATCCGGCGACGGGCGTTCCGTCGTCGAGCGAACAACCGTCCCCCCGAACGTGCAAGATCACCTCGGTGCTGATCGATCCTCCGCCGCCGGTCGCCAACTCGACCAACGCATCAGCGCGCTGCTGCGCAACTGAAGGCCAACGACGTGTCACCGCTCCGGACGCGTCCGCGGACGCGTCCGGGCGCCGATGCCGCACGATCGAATCGATCGCCGTGGTCAACATCGCCGCGGCGAGCGGGGGAAGGCGGAACGATCCGATGATCGTGCCGTCTACGTCCATGCGCCACACGACGAAGCGGGAGGCATGCTGGCGCGCGTCTGTCTCGCCGGGTGTCTCGTGGCGTGCCTGCCACGCCGCGAGCGCGCAGACGAGCCTTCCGGCCGGCAGGCGCTGCGCCAGCTCACACAGTTCGGTCTGATTCTCGGCCGTCGCCACTCGCGTCAATGCGCGCACCTTGCTGTACGACAGCCGGCCCTCTGCGAAGGCCTTGTCGACGAGGGTGAGTTCTCCCAGGGCTCGACCGATCCGCAACCACTCTCGGGCCGTCGAGATCTCGACGTCGAGCGCGTCCGCGACCCAATGTGCGCAAGTGACGGCGCCATCCAAGGTCCACTCGCGCGACGAGTCGAGTGCCGCGATCAGCTTCAGCAGTCGGTGATGAGCGGCCGTCCATCGGGCGCCGGCGCCCATGACCGCCTCGCGCAGGGTGCCCGCGACTTCTGGATCTGACTCCGTTGACAGCGCGACCGACATCGGCGCTCCTTTCCGCGCACCACTTCTTGTCGGTCGGCCCTCTCCAGCAGGCTGACGAGCTGCAGACCCAAACCTACACCGCCGCTGCAACACCCCAACCCCGCGTCCGCGGACGCGCAGCTTTCTGTGCCGCGTTGCGCACGGTCACGCGTCCGCGGACGCGCCCTCCGGCTCACCAGCCCTCCGCGAGGTGCCGATCTTGCGCCACGCGTCGCCCAGCCATGATTCTTCGTCTTGACAACGATCGAACGACAAGGAGCATCGATGCCCGACGACGTGATCCTCGTGGACGAGCCGGCACCGCGCGTGCGGCGTGTCACGATGAATAGGCCCGATAAGCGCAACAGTCTCGTACATCCCCTGCGCGGTGCGATTCTCGACGCGTTGCGGGACCACGACCAGGACGCCGATGTCTCGGTGACGATTGTCCGGGGCGCGGGGCCTTCGTTCTCCGCGGGCTACGACCTCGGCGGTGGCAACGCGGGTTACGAAATGCCGTACTACACGCCTGGCGGCGAGGGCTCGTGGCCGCGACATGTCACCGAGGGGTGGATGAGCATCTGGGACCTGGCCAAACCCGTGATCGCGCAGGTGCACGGGTATTGCCTGGCCGGCGGGAGCGAGCTCGCGACCGGCTGTGACCTCGTCTACATCGCCGAGGACGCGCAGATGGGATACCCGGCTGTCCGCTTCGGAGTGCCAGACATGCATTTCCATCCGTGGTTCCTGGGCATGCGGAAGGCGATGGAGATGATGCTTACCGGCGATTCGATCACCGGTGTGCAAGCGGTGGAACTCGGCTGGGCGAACGCGGCTTACCCGGCCGAAGAGCTCGATGAGCGCGTGCTCGAGGTCGCGCAGCGCATCTCGCTGGTGCCAGGGGAGCTCCTGCAGCTGAACAAGCGAGTCGTGCACCGCCAGATGGAGGTCATGGGCCTGCGCGCCGGAATTCGAGCCGGCACCGAGCTCTGCGCGCTGGGCGTGCACACCAACGCGATGCGCCAGTTCATCGGCGCCGCAAGGGAGAAGGGATTGACGGGCGCGCTCCAGGAGCGCGACGCGCCATTTCACGACTACCGGACCGCGGGCTATTGAGCGGGCCCAGCCGGCCGACTGGCCGCGGAACCCGGGGGCTCGCGCATGATCACACGATCGGGGTGAGGCGCGCGGGGCGGAACATCCGGGACCATCCCTCCCGGACGCCTCTGCGGCGCGGGCCCGGCTAAATGCCAGGTGCCCCGGTCCGTGGACGAAGAGAGTCGGAGCAATGTCCGTATCGTCGTGGTGGACGAAACGAGTTCGCAGTGTCGGCGAGCACGCATTGGCGCGTCTCGACGAGCTCGAGCAGCGTCCGCTGCTCGGTTTCCCGATTGCCTCGTATCGTCGATTCAAAGAGATCGACGGCAAGCAGCTGGCGTTCGTGGTTGCGGGGAACATGTTCATTTCGGTGATCCCACTTTTCATCATCGGCTACGCGATCATCGAAGCGTTCAACCCGAATCGGACGTTTGCCGTGGTGATCATCCAGCGGTTTCACCTCCAAGGGGACACCGCGACCCTGGTGCGCGACACCTTCGCCAATGCCCGGTCGGGGCGGAACGTCGCGCTGAGCCTGAGCATCGTGTCCCTGTTCGTCACGGGCTTCGATGTCGCCAAGACGATCCAAACGGCGTACGCACGCGCCTTTCGAGTTGATCCTCTACGAGGGCTACCCAAGTTCGTGCGCGGTGCCGTCTGGCTCGCGCTCATGCTCATCGTCACCGGCCTCGCGTTGACGCTGCGCTACTGGGCGCACAGCCGGCCGTGGTGGTTCGCTGTCGTCGTGATCCCGCTGCTCGGAGCGACGAACTTGCTCTTCTTCCTCGTCACGCCCCGGCTCCTCCTGGACGTGCCGTTCGCCTGGCGCCATCTTGTTCCCGGCGCGGGTGCGTGTGTGATCGCCAACGCTGTCGTCAACGTCGTCTCGGCGTTCTTCTTGCGCAGTTGGCTCAGCGTGTACGGCCACGCTTACGGAACGTTCGGCATCGCGCTGGCGTTCCTCGCCTGGATCGGGGTTCTCGCCACGTTCTGGGTGTGGATTGGCGCCATTGCCGGTGTCTACTGGGAGCGATTCGCCGGCGCGAGCGAGGTGGAGGAGGTCGAGCGCGTGCAGCGCGACGCGGCGATCTCCCATGCGGCCGAAGGTTGACGCGCCGGCCGGGCTCGTCGGCTAAGCGACCGGCCGCTCGATCTCGGACTTCTCGGGCTCGCCGCGTTCGCGCCAGCCGCGCTGCTCGTGCTGATGACCGGCTCGATCGCCGACCGCTTCGATCGTCGGGTCGTCGCCCGCCCGTCGATCACGTGGCAGATCGCCACGATCTTCGGTGCCGTCCTGGGTGGCTTCTTGTACGTGACTGGAACGCGGTTGCCGTACGTCGCGGTGTCGGTGCTCCGCCTCACGAGCGCGGGGCTCATCTTGTTGGTGCCTGCGATGTATCCCCGCCGACCGTCGGGGCCGTCGGCGGTGCGGTCACCGTCGCGGGGGAGGCGGTCGAGCGTACGGGTGCGCGGGCTCGGCTCGGCGACGCGGTCGAGGGCTTCCGCTTCGTACGGAGCCGGCCCGTCGCTGGCGTGGGCCCATGCCGTCAGCGTGTTCGTCGCAGCGCGCCGATGTCGATGGTGAATGTTCGGTGGCGCCGCCTTCTGTAGCGATGTCGTCGAAGGATCGAGCGCGCGCGGCTCCGTGCGAAGAGATGGCGCGGGAGAAACCGCTATCTGAGCGCGGGCCAGAGGTCGCGGTGGGCGGCCTCGTAGTCGGCGAGGATGTGTTCCGCAGCCTTCGCCGAGCCGACGACCGGATCGAGCTCGAGCGCCTGCAAGGCGGCGTCCCGCGAGCCGAGTAGTGCCGCATCGGCAACCAGCTGCTGGATCGTCACCTCGGTGTGTAGCGCGCCCGCGATCGCGGTCGGCAGGTCGTCGCTGCAGTCGCCCGCGATTCCCGCCGCGGTTGCGGTCGCGCTCACCTCGACCGCGCTGTCGCGGGGGAGCGCGGGTACGAGGTCGTCGTTCGGAAGGATCGCCGACGCAATGCGCTCCGGCTGTCCCGAGATCGCGGCCCGAAGGATTGGCCGCATGGCGTCGTCGGTCACCCAGCGCAGGAAGGGCGCCAAGTCGAACTTGCCCGAGATGATCGCGTCGACGACCTCTCCGATCATCGAGCGCATCGATTGCTGTCGGGCCGCGATGTCGAGCGGGCGTGTGTACTCGGTTGCCGCGCGGAAGTACTCGCCCGCGTGGCTGTCGCTGGTGGCGACGATCGCGCCGTAGCGATCGTGCAGATGCTTGACGAACGCGTACGTTTCTCCGTCGTCGTCCTCCAGGTCATCGACCGCATCGTGGAGCTGTGATGTGACGTCGGTTCCCGAATCGCGATCCCATGCTTCCAACAAGAAGGTGAAGTGATTCAGACCCGCGGCGCGGGTCTCGATGCGCCGCTCGAGCAGCCGCGAGAAGCGGTCGTTTGCCTTCTTCACCTCATGGCACAGCCCGACGATCGGCTGGTCCAGGTGACGGCGGAAAGCGGTGCAGATCCGGCCCTCGGGGTTGGTGAAGTTGACGAACAGGGCGTCGGGGGCGAGTCGCTCCACATCGCGTGCGATCGAGGCAACGAGTGGGATCGTGCGCAGCGCGTGCGACAGGCCGCCCGGGCCGCCGTTCTCGCCGTACAGATGATCGACCCCGTAGCGGCGCGGGATCTCGAAATCCAGCAGCCACCGGTTGACGCGATCTACCTCGACCGACACGACGACCGCGTCGGCCCCCGGCAGCGCTTCGAAACGATCTGTGCAGCACTCGATCGCGATTTCGCGTTTTGTCGCCGATTCCAGCGCGGCCGCGAGTAGTTCCACGCGTGCCAACGCCGTGGGGTCGAGGTCGACCAGGCGCACCGTGGCCGCCGCGAACACCGGGTCGGCGTAGAGATCGTGCAGCATCGTCAGGCCGAACGAGTTGCTGCCCGCGCCGATGAGCACGATGGTGGGTGCTTCGCGCATGCCGAACGGTACCGCGGCTCTCAGGGCGGCGTTCCCCTTCAGATCGCGGGCGCGGGAACCGCCACGGTGCGGTGTTCCGTGGCGGACCGGCGCATCGCGTCGAGGACGGCCATGTCGGCGACCCCGTCGGCGAACGTCGCCGGCTGCGGTCCGGGCGGCGGCTCCACTCCTTTGATGCGCGCCCGGAAATGCTCGGCGAGCCGCGTGTACGCGCCGAGGTCGAGACCGTGCCCGATCATCTGTTCGTAGGTGGTTTCGAGGGTCGAAGCGGGCGGCGATCCGGGCGGCGCGGTGACGAGGTCGGGGGGGACGGCGAGCTTGCGGGGACCGTCGGCGTCGGACACCCGAACGGTGCTTCCCAGCCCGTCGATCCACGCCGAACCGTCGGTACCGATGACGCGTGTCTCGATGACCATCGGACCGCGGTCGGCCGCGGTGCTCTGCATGACGCCCGCGACCCCGGAGTCGAGCCGGAAGTGCACGACGAAACCGTCGTCGGCCGTCACACCGGTGTCCGCAACCGCGCGATCGGCGACGTGCAACAGTGAGGCCGATACTGACGTGAATTCGCCGAGGGTCACGCGGACCTGGTCGATCACCTGTGAGCCGTGGGCGCCGAGCCAACCGCCTCCCTGGTCGGCGTCGCGCCACCAGTCGGGCAATTCCGCGTCGGCATCCGCGAGGACCGGGACGTGCAGCAGGAGCATTGCCAGACGAGGTTGACCGACGCAGCCGTCTCTCACCGCGCGGGCGAGCAGCGCCTGCCCGGTGTCGAAGCGAAACTCCGTGCCGAGCAGATGAACAACACCCGATCTCTCGGCCTGTGCCCGCAAGGACCGGGCTTCCGGCGCGTCGCGGGCGAACGGCTTCTCGCAGAGAACGTGCTTTCCTGCGTCGAGGGCGGCGCCGACGATTACGCCGTGCGTCAGCGGTGGCGTCGCGATCGAGACTGCTTCAACGTCGGCGAGCGAAAGTGCGAGCGGCACTGACGTGAGCGCGCGCGGCACGTCGAAAGCGCGCGCGCGTCGCGTCGTCTTCTCGGGGTCACGGCCGACGACCGCGACGACGTCGAACCCGGCGGCTCGGAGGGCGCGGACGTGCGTGAAGCATCCGAAGCCCGTTCCGACGACGACCACGCCGGTCACGCGACGATCCCGACCGTCTCGCCGTCGCGCGCGGACCGGCGGATGGCGTCGAGGACGGCCATGTCGGCGACACCGTCTGCGAACGTTGCCGGCCTCGGATCCAGTTCGGTGAGATTGCTGCCCGCGATGAGATCGCGGAACACCTCGGCGAGCCGCGTATAGGGGCCGAGGTCGATGCCGGTCGAGTGCAGGAGGTCGTACGCGGTGTGCATCAGATCCGCGGGAGGCGGATCTGGAGGCGCAACCGCGAGCTCTTGAGGAGCGCTGATGTCGCGAGTGCCGTCGGCGTCGGCGATCTGCACCCGATCGCCCTCGACCCACACCGTTCCGCGTGTACCCACTACGCGCGTGCCGAACAGCATCGGACCGCGATCGCTTGCGACGCTTTGCATCATGCCCACGGTTCCGCCGACGAGCTCGAAGTGCACGATGTACGCGTCCTCGGCACTCCAACCGCGCTCGACGACGTGCGGAAGGCTCGCACTGACACGCGCGAACTCACCCAGGGTCACGCGGATCTGATCGACGACGTGAGATGCCTGCGCACCGAGCCATCCGCCCCCCTGCGTCGCGTCCGACCACCAGGCAGGCACCTCGGCGTGCGGATCCGCGAGCAACGGGATGTGCAACACGAACGTCGCCAGGCGCGCCTCGCCGATCGCACCGCTGCGCACGACCCGCGCAAGCAGCGCCTGGCCGGGGGCGAAGCGGAACTCAGTGCCCAGCAGGTGCACCACGTTCGCCTCTTCGGCGCGCGCCAGCAGTTCGCGCGCCTGGTCGGCGTCGCGCGCGAACGGCTTCTCACACAACACGTGCTTGCCCGCCGCGACGGCGGTCCTGACCAACTGGGCATGCGTCGACGGCGGTGTCGCGATCGTCACCGCCTCGACGCGGTCGAGAACCTCGTCGAGCGTGGTTGCGGCCACCGGGATCGAGAAGCGTTCGGCCCGCGCGGCAGTCTTCGTGGCGTCGCGGCCTACGAGCGCCTCCACCTCGAATCCCGCGGCCCGCAGGGCGCGCACGTGGGTCAGGCACCCGAACCCGGTGCCGACGACGGCGACGGCCGTCACGCGGGGAGACCGGCGGCGTTGGCGACCATCGAGAGCATCGTGTACTGGCCGACGACGAAGAGGATCTCCACCAAAGCCGGCGGCTCGTAGTGGCGCGCGAGGGTCGCCCACGTCGCGTCTGCGATGTCGAAGTCGCCGGTGAGCTCGTCGACCGCGTGGAGCAGTGCCTGTTCGGCTTCCGTCCAGGCACCCGCGGTGACGGGGCGGGAGGTGTCGGCGATCTCGTGCTCGGTCAACGACGCGGCGCGCGCGTACTCGACGTGCTCGCCCCTCTCGAACTCGGAGCGGCAGTTCGACGCGACCCGGAGAGCGAGCAGTTCGTGATCGCGGTGTGGCAGCACGCCTTGCAAGGCGAGCGCGGCTGCCCACGAAAGGAAAGGAGAGAGCAGGTCGGGCTGTCTGGCGAGAATCGCCATCGTGCGCGCGGGCTCGCGCCCGGGCGGCGCGATCAGCGGCAGCAGAGTTGCGGCGTCGTCGCGCAACTCCGAGACGTGTGGGACGGGAATCCGACCGTCGTGTGTCGTCATCGAAGTCACCGTATCCGGCGGCCGGAAAGCAACGCCGGGACCGGAGCGGACGGGTCGGTGTGGGGGGCGGTTCCGACGCGTCGACGCTCCCGGTCCTCGGCGAACCGCGGGCTCGTGATCGTTCTCCTCTAATACGCTGCCCGGCCCGTCGCGGTTCACGGTTTTCGATGTTCCGCGCTCCGCCGGTTCGGGGGAATAGCGCCCGGTCCACCGCTGTTCGCCCGTCGCATGGCGTCGGCCAGGCGAATTCTGCTGATCTCAGGGAGCTTGCGCGAAAGATCGACCAACGGTGCAGTGCTCCGCACGGCGCACGAGGTTGCGCCCGACGATGTCGAGGCCGATCTGTACGGGGGCGTGGCGTGTTTGCCTCCCTTCAACCCGGACAACGAGGGCGACGCGCTCCCGCCCGCGGTCGCTGCGCTGCGCGCCGGAATCCGGCAGGCGGACGCGCTCTTGTTCTCCACACCGGAGTATGCCGGCGCGCTGCCGGGCTCGTTCAAGAACCTCTTGGACTGGACGATCGGCGACGACCAGCGCGGTTCGATCTACAAGAAACCCGTCGCGTGGATCAACGCGTCGCCGCGCGGCGCCGCGCACGCGTACGAGTCACTTCGCCTCGTCCTCGGCTACGCCAAGGCCGACATCGTCGAGTCTGCGTGTGTCGAAGTTGCGGTGACTCCGGCGGGCGTCGACGATCAGGGATTGATCCCGGACGCATCGGTGCGCGCCGCGATCGCAGAATCTCTCCGCCGGCTCGCAGACCATGCGGTCGCGAAGGCGTCTACACCGAGATCTTGATACCGAAGAGCCGCAATGTCGCGAATCGGCGCGGTCGCTCGGCCTTGACCCACTGCCGGGCCCCGCGTGAGGTCGTCGAGCCGATCTCGTAGCCGCCGGATCGCATGATCTCCTCGGCGATGCGCACTCGTTCGGGACGATTCGCCAGCCAGCTCGGCTCCGCGTTGGCGGCTTGCATGAAGCCGACCCATCCACCGAACGACGCCTGGGCCTCGGGTATGCGGGTCCATACGTCGACGTAGGCGTCGAGCGTCTCCGGACGTTGGTTGAAGCGGTCGCGGTAGTTGTCCCAGGGCGGCATCGGACTGTTCCTCGCACGGTCTGACGGTCGCTTATCTCCTCGGCAGATATCCGCCCCGCCTGGACCGATTTCGGTGGTGGCGATGTCGAACGGTGGTCCGAGGGTGGTCAAGGCGTCCGCAAGATGTTGACGGCGCGAGCAATGACCAGCGCGACCGTTATCACCGAGATCGCCGATTGGATCAGCATCGTCACCTTCGCCCACCGCGTCATCGGTAACACGTCGGTCGGGCTGAACGCGGTCGCGTTCGTGAACGAGACGTAGAGGTAGTCGACGAATCCCGGTTCCCAGTCAACCGGCGCGAGGTCGGGGCTGGTCATCTGCGGAAACAAGAAGTCGGGATACGGGCGAGCCCCGGCCGCACGTTCAACCGGACCGCCGCGGTCGAATTCCCAGTACCACAGTCCGAAGACGATGACATTCGTGAACCAGATCGCCGCTCCGGTCAACAACAGCTGCGCCGGATCGGCAATTCCCTCGCCGCGGACGAGGTCAACGACCAGCCGACCCGCAGACGCG
>DATJAA010000158.1:0-7577 GCA_035516815.1 Acidimicrobiia bacterium
GACGGCGATGGCGATCAATGCATACGCGGCGCGAGGCGTCGGCGTCATCGAGGCACGGGCACCGAAGCGATCGTCGCGCCCACGGCATCGTCGGCCGTGTAGCGCTCGAGCTCGGCTTCGGGTCGCAACGTGAGCCGGTGCCGGAGCACCGCGGGCGCGACCGCGGCGACGTCGTCGGGGATCACGTACTCTCGGCCCGCGAGCCGCGCCGCGGCCTTCGACGCGGCGAGCAGGTGCACCGCGGCGCGCGGGCTGGCGCCGAGCTCCACGCTCGGCAGCTCGCGTGTGCGGCGGACGAGCGCGACGACATAGGCCACGATCGGGTCGGCGACCGTGGTTGCGTCGACGAGATCGCGTAGACCGAGCAGTTCACCGGGTGTCGTGACGGTCCGGACATCGTCGAGCGTTGCGGGCGCGACGCCGCGGTGCGCGAGGCGGAGCATCGCCGCCTCGTCGGACTCGCGCGGATAACCGACGTCGAGCTTCGCGATGAAGCGGTCGAGTTGCGCTTCGGGCAGCGGGTAGGTGCCTTCGTACTCGATCGGGTTCTGTGTCGCGACGACGACGAACGGCTCCGGGAGCGGCCGCGCCATACCGTCCACGCTGACCTGGCGCTCCTGCATCGCCTCGAGGAGCGCGGCCTGCGTCTTGGGCGGGGTGCGGTTGATCTCGTCGGCGAGCAGCAGGTTCGTGAACACCGGTCCGGGCCGGAACGCGAGGTCGCCGGCGCGCAGTGTCATCGTTCCCGTCAGGTCGGACGGCAACATGTCGGGAGTGAATTGCACGCGCTTGAAGTCGACACCGATCGCGCGCGCGTAGGCGTTCGCGAGCAACGTCTTCGCGACCCCGGGCACGCCTTCCAGTAGCACGTGACCGCCGGTGGCGGTGCCCGCCAGGAGCACCTCCACCACATGGTCCTGGCCGACGACGACTTTGCGGACCTCGCCGACGACGCGGTCACGGAGTTCCTTCATCGACCCTCCCGGTTCCGTCGACCCCACCAACGCGCGCGAGTGCGCGACCCAACGCGATGACGTGCTCGTCGTCGGCGACGGGAGCGAGCAACGCGGCGATCTCCGCGTCGGTGCAGCCGATCGCCCGGGCGGCGCCCGCGAGCTGTTCGTCACTCGCGTGCGCGTCGAGGCCCGCGCGCGACGCGACCCGGGCCCGCGCCGATCGCTGCACAGGTGCCAGCGCGCCGGCGGGGTCTCGCGTTCTTTCGAGGTTCACCGACAGCGCGTGGACGTAGTCGACGCGCGCCGGCGGGAGCCCGCGCGCCGTCCGGTCGGGCGGACCGAAGCGGCGCGCTCGAGACCAGACGAATGCGAGCGCGGCGAGGACGAGCAGGACGAGCGCCACCTTCCACCGCACCGGGATCGCGGCCAGGCCGCGGCTGGATCCGTAGCCGTGCACTCCTTCGGCGAAGACGACGGGCGCCCCCGGGGCGCCCGCGAGCGCGATGCCGAACGCGGCGTTGTCGGCCGCCGCGAGATACGCGTTCTCGAGCGGCGAGGCGTCGGCGAGAAACAGGATCTGGCCGCGACCGACGGTGTCGGAGGTGAGGAGCGCGAAGCTGTCGGTGCCGACCACCGCGCGACCGCTTCCGACCGACGACCATGAACCCGTCGCGGCGCTCGCGATCGTGTGCACGTTGCCGAGCACCGGGTCGACGAGGTCCCAGGACGCGTCGCCGCCGGGTTCCCAGGTCGGCGGCCGGTCGCGCAGCCGGTTGATGTAGAACGGCGACGAGCCGCCGATCACGAGGCGGCCGCCGGTCGTGACGAACTCGAGCAGCGCGGCCGACTCGTCGACCGTGAGGTCGGACGGTTCGAGGACGAAAACCGTCGAGTTCCCGGGCACGTCTTGATCGTCGAAGGTGCCGCGCTGCTGGTGGACGTCGTGGCCGAAGCGCGTGAGGAGCGCGGCGTAGGCCGCCAAGCCGTCGGGTGCGGTCGCGTACGACGACCCGACCGCGCCGCCGGGCTGGCTGCCGCCGACCGCCCGGTCGAGACCCTGCGCGACGAGGTTGGCCACGAGCACCACACCCACCATGGCGCCGAGCGCGATCCAGATGCGACGCGCGGTCATCGGTGACCCGATTCCTCGAGCACCCTCGGCCATTCCCGACGCGCCGCGTCGACGTCGGGCGGATCGGCGGGACGACCGCCGTAGGTCACGGCTTCGAAGGTGCCGGCCAGTTCGTCGAATCGCGCCGACGCGAGCGCGTGCCGGACCTCCCCGGTCGTGACCGACGGCCGGTAGCGGATCGCGCCCCGCGCACCGAGGCGCAACAGCCCCGCACGGAACCGCAGCCGGATCGCGCGCTCGAGATCACCGTCGCGCTGAGCCGCGTCCGCGGCCGATTCGAGCGCGTCGGGATCCTCGCCGTCGACTCCGTGCGCGCGTTCGCTCCGCGCGCGCGCTGCCCGGATGGTCGCCCGACGCTGCCGCCCGCGCACGAGCATCAACACGATCACCGCGATCACGCCGGCCATGACCATCAGCCAGATGGGCCATGGCACCGCTGAGATGAACCGGCCGATCGGACGGAAGACCGCGTCGAGGCGATCACCGAGCCAATGCAGCGGTCCGCGCAGCGGCCGGGGCGTCGGGCTCGACCGGAACCGGCGGTCGGAGAGGATGTGCTCCGCCTCGCGCCGGGCGGCGTCGGGATCGACCGGGGTCTGCGCGTGCACCGGCGTCACGTCGCGAGTCGCGTGTCATTGCGTTGCATGAGTAGTTGGACGTCGAAGGCCTCATTGCGGATGCGCAGATCGAAGTAGAGCGCGACGATCGCCGTTGCGACGAACGGCGTCGTAAGCACTCCCGCGATCGCGCTCGCAATGCTCTGCGCGATCACGAGCGCCACGGTGCTGCTCCCCGCTCGAAGAAGCAGCCGAACGCCCTCGGCGAGCCCCACATTCAGCAGTCCGGTCAGGAGCTGAGTCGTCAGCACGAGGCCGAGCACGTGCATGCTGTTCTTCCTGGTGAGCTCGATCGACCGGCCGAGCGCCGTGCCCACGCCCACGCTCTCGAGGATCAGCGCGGGCACCGCGACCGCGAACACCGTCAGCGGGACGAGCAGGCCGACGAAGCAGAAGGCGACGCCGATCGCTTCGCTGACGAGGACGATGAGGCTCACGCCGATCACCCCGAACAGACGCGGGCGCACGGCCTTGACCTCCTCGCGGGTGGCCGTCCCTCGGTCGATGTACGCGTCGGCGACGATGCGCGTGCACACCGCGACGATCAGGGCGGTCGACAGGACAGTGACGAGGGCGACGACGAGAACAGCCGCGAGTTGCACGGCGGCATTCGACGAGTCGTACTGAGGGTTGACGCTGCCCGTGACCGATATCGAGAAACGATCGGGTTGCGCGGAGAGGAGCACGAGCGCGCTGAGTGTCTGTACGGGGACGACGACCGCCGCCGCGACGAGGGCGAGTTGCCGGAACCGCGCGCGGTACAGCGCGACCGCGGAGTCCAGAATCTCCCCGATGCCCCGCGGCCGGAGCTCCGACACCATGGGCCCACGCTAGGCAACGGGGATCGTCGCCCCGCGGCTTCTCGGATTTACAGCGTTCGGATGATCGCGGCGTCGCCCTGGCCGCCGCCGCCACAGAGCGCGGCCGCACCGACGCCGCCGCCGCGGCGGCGCAGCTCGTTGATGATCGTGAGCACGACCCGCGCGCCGGACATGCCGACGGGGTGGCCGAGTGCGATTGCGCCGCCGTTGACGTTGACGATGTCGTCGGAGATGCCGAGGTCGTGCATGGATGCGATGCCGACGGCGGCGAACGCCTCGTTGAGCTCGAACAGGTCGACGTCGCTCGCGGTCATGTCGTTCGCCTCGAGCGCCCGCTTGATCGCGCGCGACGGCTGCGTGAGCAGGGATGCGTCGGGTCCGGCGACCATGCCGTATCCGATCAGCTCGGCGAGTGGTGTGACCCCGAGCTCGTCGGCCTTGGCGCGGCTCGTGACGACGAGGGCGGCCCCGCCGTCGGAGATCTGCGACGCGTTGCCCGCGGTGATCGTGCCGTCCTTGGAAAACGCGGGCTTGAGGCCCGCGAGCGATTCCGTCGTCGTGCCCGGGCGCACGCCCTCGTCGCTGTCGACGACGATCGGGTCGCCCTTGCGCTGCGGGATGGACACCGGCGTGATCTCGTCGGTGAAGCGGCCTTCCTTCTGGGCGGCCGCGGCACGCTCGTGCGACTTGGCGGCGAGGTCGTCCTGCGCCTCGCGTGAGATGCCGCCGACCTGCCCGACGTACTTGTCCGCGCCGGCGCCCATGTGCATCGCGTCGAACGCGCACCACAGACCGTCGTTGATCATCGAGTCGACGAGCTCGCCGTTGCCCATGCGGTACCCGCTGCGGGCGGCGGGGAGCAGGTAGGGAGCGTTCGTCATGGATTCCATGCCGCCCGCGACGACGACCTCGGCATCACCGCTTTGGATCATCTGGTCGGCGAGGTAGAGCGCGTTGATACCCGAGAGGCAGACCTTGTTGAGTGTCATCGCCGGGACCGTCATCGGCAGCCCGGCGCGGACCGCGGCCTGGCGCGCGGTGATCTGGCCCGCGCCCGCCTGCAGCACCTGACCCATGAGGACGTAGTCGACCTGCTCGGCGTCGACACCGGCGCGCTCGAGCGCACTCTTGATGGCGATACCGCCCAGGTCCATCGCGCTCATCCCGGCGAACGCGCCGGAGAGCTTGCCGATGGGGGTGCGGGCCGTTCCGACGATCACCGAACCCGTCATGAGTGCCTCCTCGAAGAGCGGTGTGGCCCGAGCGAGCCGATTCCTGATGAAGTGGGGATCAGTGTAGGGACGGGTGGTTCCATTCCGCTACTGACCGGTAGGTTCAGGTTCATGACGACAGAGATCGCGGCCATTCGCGAGGCCATACTGCGCGGCGCGCCCGGCGACGAGATCGGCGCGCTGCCGATCCCCACAACCGTGCGCGGGGCGTTGGTGAAGGCGGACGAGCAGGAGATGTTCGCGGGGCTCGAATCGGCCGAGAAGGACCCACGCAAGTCGATTCACGTCGAGGAATTCCCGCTGCCCGAACTGGCCCCCGACGAGGCCTTTGTCGGGGTCATGGCCTCGGCGATCAACTTCAACACGGTCTGGACGTCGATCTTCGAGCCGTTGCCGACGTTCGGGTTCCTCAAGCGGCTCGGTCGCGAGAGCGTGTGGGGGAAGCGCCACGACCAGCCGTACCACGTGATCGGGTCCGATGCGTGCGGAGTCGTGCTGCGGGTGGGTTCCGCGGTGCGCAACTGGAAGCCCGGCGACGTCGTGACCGTGCACTGCCTGCACGTCGACGACCAGGACCCGTCCGCGCACGACGACTCGATGATGGCGACGAACCAGCGCATCTGGGGGTTCGAGTCGAACTTCGGCGGCCTGGCCGAGATCGCGGTGGTGAAAGCGAACCAGCTCATGCCGAAGCCCGCGCACCTCACGTGGGAGGAGGCGGCGTGCAACGCGCTCTGCAACTCGACGAGCTACCGGATGATCGTCAGCAAGAACGGCTCGCAGATGACTCAGGGTCAGGCGGTGTTGGTCTGGGGCGCGACCGGCGGGATCGGCGCGTACGCGACGCAATACGTCTTGAACGGCGGTGGTACCCCGGTCGGCGTGGTGTCGTCCGAGAAGCGCGCGGAGCTCTTGCGCGCCATGGGCTGTGACGCGGTGATCGACCGCCGTGCCGACGACTACAAGTTCTGGAACGCCGACGACACCGAGCAGGACCCGACCGAGTGGCTGCGGTTCGGCAAGAAGATCCGCAGCCTCGTCGGCCGCGACGTAGACATCGTCTTCGAACACCCGGGCCGCTCGACGATGGGTGCGTCGGTGTTCGTGGCAAAACGGGGCGGAATGATCATCACGTGCGCGGCGACGTCGGGCTTCAAGATCGAGTACGACAACCGCTACCTCTGGATGAACCTCAAGACGCTGAAGGGCTGTCACTTCGCCAACTACCGCGAGGCGTGGGAGGCCAACCGTCTCGTGTGCGACGCTCGGATCCATCCGACGATGTCGAAGGTCTTCCCACTCACCGAGACGGGTGAGGCCGCGCTGCAGGTGCACCACAACCTCGTAGAGGGGAAGGTGTCGGTGCTGTGCCTCTCGCCCGAGGAAGGGCTCGGCGTGACCGACGAGGCGACGCGCGAGCGCCATTTCGACGACATCACCTTGTTCCGCCGGTTCGCGGATTGATCGGTCGGTCGTAACATCGTGGACATGCTGCTGACCGAGATCGACCATGTCGCGATCGCCGTCAACGATCTCGAGGCCGCGATCGATTACTACCGCGACACGTTCGGGTGCGAGGTCGAGCACCGTGAGGTGGTCGCTACCGACGGCGTCGAGGAAGCCCTGCTCCGAGTGGCCGACTCCTACGTGCAGCTGTTGACGCCGACCCGCGACGACTCGACCGTAGCGAAGTATCTCGCGAGCAAGGGCGAGGGCATCCACCACGTCGGCTACCGCGTCGCCGATTGCGCCGAGGCGCTGGAGTCGGTCAAGGCCCACGGCCACCGTGTCATCGACGAGCACCCCCGCCCCGGGAGTCGGGGCACGACCGTCGCGTTCGTACATCCGAAGACCGCGTTCGGGACGCTGATCGAGCTCGTTCAGGAGTAGAGCGCCCGCGGCCGCGAAGTAGCCTGAGCGCCATGTCCGATACTCCCCACCCGATCAACGAGCGGCTCGAACAGCTGGCCAAGCTCAAGGAGGAGGCGCGCACGCCCGGGAGCGAGGCGGCCGTGCGCCGCCAGCACGAGCGGGGCAAGCTCACGGCTCGCGAGCGCATCGATCTCCTGCTCGACCCGGACTCGTTCGTGGAGCTCGACATGCTCGCGCGGCACCGGGCGCACGGCTTCGGGCTCGAGAACAACCGGCCGCTCACCGACGGCGTCGTCACCGGATGGGGGACCGTCGACGGCCGCAAGATCTTCGTGTTCAGCCAGGACTTCACGATCTTCGGCGGCGCGCTGGGCGAGGTGTACGCGGAGAAGATCCACAAGGTCATGGACCTCGCGGAATCGACGGGCTCGCCGCTGGTCGGGCTGAACGACGGGGGCGGCGCGCGCATCCAGGAAGGTGTCGTCTCGCTCGCCAGCTACGGCGGGATCTTTCACCGCAACGTGCGGGCGTCCGGAGTGATCCCGCAGATCTCCGTCGTGCTCGGTCCGTGTGCCGGCGGCGCGGTGTACTCGCCGGCGATGACCGACTTCATCTTCATGGTGAAGGGCGTGTCGAACATGTACATCACCGGTCCCGACGTCGTGAAGACGGTCACGGGCGAGGAAGTCACCCACGAAGAACTGGGTGGCGCGCTGACGCACGCGACGAAGTCGGGTGTCGCGAACTTCATCGCCGATGACGAGCAGCATTGCATCGAGCAGGTGCGCTACCTCCTCTCGTTCCTGCCCTCGAACAATCTGCAGGACCCACCGCACTTCGATACCGACGACGATCCCGAGCGCCCGTGCGACGAGCTCGTGGGTCTGATTCCCGATTCGTCGAACCGCGCGTACGACATGAAGCGGGTCATCGCGGAGATCGTCGAC
>DATJAA010000159.1:0-10828 GCA_035516815.1 Acidimicrobiia bacterium
CCCGAGATGAACGCGCAGCCCTGACAGTCGCGACCCGCACGTGGACGCGGATCGGATGCCAGCTCGAGAACCCTGACGACGCGCGCCGCGATCCAGTCGCGTGCCTCGGCGCGCGCGGCGCCGAGATCGGCGACCTTCACCGGCACGCGCCGCTGCTCGATCACGTCGACCGCTACGATCTCGAGCCGGTCGGGCGCCCATTCCTCGGTGCGCACAAGCGCGACCCGAAGATCGATATCGTCGAAGAGGCGGCTTGACCGCGGCGCCCCGACGACGAGCTTTCGCAACTGGCGGCGGTCGCCGGCCATCTCGGCGGCCAGGCCGATGTTCGAGGAGAGCTCCACCCCGGAGTCCGGCATCTCGGTGCGGAACGGGAGCTCGACGATACGCGCGGGATCGTCGCCGAACATCTCGACGTAGCCGTACTTTGCGGCGCGATACAGCGCGCGCTGCTCGGGTTCGAGCTCGTGTGGCTCGACGAAAGCCTCGAGGCGGGGAACTCCGAACTCGGTCTGGGCCAGGCGAGCGTCGGCTTCCACCCGATTCGACACCGCGAAGCGCATGTCGCCGGTCCGGTTGGCGCGCCGCTTGCCGCCGTTCACTTCACGCGCGAGGCGCCGCCGGCACATGTCGTCCGCGCGGCGCAAGTGCGCCGGAGTGATCTGAGGCATGTCCTCGCGGTCCATGTGTCGATGACGCTACTTGCACGCTGCGACAGCCATGCGGGGTGGCCGGATTCGCCTCGGTCCCCACGATGGTGCTGGGTACACTCGCCGGGTGCGCATCGCGATCGGGGGCGACCACGCCGGCTACCCGCTCAAACAACATTTGCTCGGGCTGCTCGAACAAGGGGGTCATGCCGTCGACGATCTGGGCACGCACTCGGAAGATCCCGTCGACTATCCGATCTACTGCGCGGCGGTTGGCCGTGCGGTCGCGTGCGGCAACGCCGAGATGGGTATCGTCTTGGGCGGGAGCGGGCAAGGCGAGCAGATATCGGCCAACAAGGTGCACGGTGTGCGCGCCGCGCTCTGCAACGACCTCTACACCGCCCGGATGGCTCGCGCGCACAACGACGCCAATGTTCTGTCCATCGGGGCGCGTATCGTCGCCGCCGAGCTCGCCGACGAGATCACCCAGATCTTCTTGTCGACGCCGTTCGGCGGCGGCCGCCACCAGCGCCGCATCGACGAGATCTCCGCTATCGAGATCGAGGAGGCCAATCGATGACGTCACCTCTGGAGCGTTCCGACCCCGCGGTCGCCGAGATCATCCGCCGGGAGCTCGAGCGGCAGAACACGACGATCCAACTCATCGCGTCGGAGAACTTCACGTCGCGCGCCGTGCTGGAGGCACAGGGATCCGTCCTCACGAACAAGTACTCCGAGGGCTATCCGACCAAGCGGTACTACGGCGGCAACTACGTCGTCGACGACGTCGAGAATCTGGCGCGGGACCGTGCGTGCGAGTTGTTCGGCGCCGAGCACGCCAACGTGCAGCCTCATTCCGGTGCGAATGCGAACCAGGCCGCGTACATGGCACTGCTCGAGCCCGGCGACAAGGTCATGGGCATGCGCCTCGACCAGGGTGGTCACCTCACTCACGGGTCTCCGGTCAACTTCAGCGGCCGTATGTACGACTTCGTCGCGTACGGCGTCGACGACACCTCCGAGAAGCTCGACTACGACGTCGTCCGCGACCTCGCCGTGCGCGAGCGGCCGCGCATGATCATCGCCGGCGCGACCGCGTACCCGCGTATCATCGACTTCGAGGCATTCCGCGCGATCGCAGACGAGGTGGGCGCGTTGCTACTCGTTGACGCCGCTCACATCGCGGGTCTCGTTGCCGGCGGGGCGCATCCTTCGCCGGTTCCCTTCGCCGACGTCGTGACCTTCACGACCCACAAGACGCTGCGCGGGCCGCGCGCCGGCGCGATCCTGTCGCGCCGCGAGTTCGCGGCCGCGATCGACAAGGCCGTGTTCCCCGGCCTGCAGGGCGGTCCGCTCATGCACGTGGTCGCGGCGAAGGCGGTCGCGTTCCACGAAGCCGGTGAACCCGTGTTCCGCCAGTACGCATCCGATGTCGTCCAGAACGCGCAGGCGCTCGCGGCGGCCCTCGCGGCGGAAGGCTTCCGAATAGTCTCGGGCGGCACCGACAACCACCTGATGCTCGTCGACCTCCGGCCGTTCGGTGTCACCGGGAAGGCGGCTCAGGAGGCGCTCGACCGCGCCGGGATCACGTGCAACAAGAACGCGATACCGAACGATCCGGAGAAGCCGTTCGTCACCAGCGGGCTACGGCTGGGCACCGCATCGTGCACGACCGCGGGGATGGGCCCCGACGAGATGCGCGAGATCGCAGCGCTCATCGGAACGGTGTTGCGCGCCGTCGACGACGACGCCATCGCCGGCGACGTACGCGAGCAGGCGAATCGTCTGTGCTCGAAGTACACGCCCTACAACGACGGCGCGTGAGCGCGCCGTGAGCGAGTAACCGGTGGGCGGCTACGCGATCGTCCTCGCCGTCGCACTGGGCACCACACTGCTCGTAACGCCGTTCGTGAGGATTCTCGCGATCCGCTTCGGCGCGGTGGTGACGCCGTCGTCGGACGCGCGCCACGTACACACGCGCCCGACACCGACACTCGGTGGCATGGCCATGTTCGTCGGCTTCCTCGCCGCGATGGCCGTCGCGTCGCAGATGCACCAGTTCCACCAGATGTTCCAACTGAACTCCGAGCCGTCCGGACTCATACTCGGCGCGGGCGTGATGTTCGTGGTCGGTGGACTCGACGACCTCATCGACGTGTCGCCGCCGGCGAAGGTGGCGGGTCAGGTCGTGGCCGCGAGCCTGCTCGCGTCGTACGGCATCGTGATGTTCTATTTCCGGATGCCGTTCAATCTCTTCCATACCGACACGGTCGTGCTCGGCTCGCAGTTCGCGCCGCTCGTCACCGCGCTGTGGGTGGTGTTGATGACGAACGCGGTGAACCTGATCGACGGCCTCGACGGTCTCGCGGTCGGAATCGTCGCGATCGCGGGAAGCGCGCTGTTTCTCTTCGCCGACCGGCTGTTCAAGCAGAACTACATCGACGGGACGAACATCGGTCCGCTCGTCGCGATCATCGCGGTCGGGGTGTGCCTCGGGTTCCTGCCCTTCAACTGGCATCCGTCCAAGATCATGATGGGCGATGCCGGCGCGCTGTTCCTCGGCGTCCTGCTCGCGGTGCCCACGATCACGATCGGTGGCCGGACCGACCATGCGTTCTCGGGCAACACGTTCTTCTTCTTCGGTCCCCTCCTGATCCCCGTCCTGATCCTCGGCGTGCCGATCCTCGACACCGTCTTCTCGTTCCTCCGGCGGATGGTGCACCGCCAGCGCTGGCACCAAGCCGACGCGGGCCACCTGCACCACCGCCTCATGCGACTCGGCCACGGTCCGCGCCGCACCGTCGTGATCCTCTGGAGCTGGACGGCGCTGCTGTCGGGCGTCGCGCTCGTTCCCACCTATTTCCCGAAGAGCGGCAGCAACGCGCTCGTGCCGTTCGTGGTCGCCGCCCTGGGTCTCGTGCTCCTTGCGTGGTTCCGCCCCGGCATCCGTTCGCGCCGTGAGCGCGAGGAGCGGGCGCGCCATCCCGCGAACCAGCCCGCCGAGGACGTCGTCGACCTTGCGGAGCGTCGCCGCCAGCGCGCATGACGCGAGGGGTAGTCCGGCGCGGGCCAACAAATTCGGCTCCGGTTTGACTCATTCTTCACGGTCCCCGTAGATTGCGAATGGATTCACAAGCGCCCTCCGGCAATGGTGGCGGGGGTCCGAGGCTGTGATCCAGAAGGGGCAGTGGCCGTGGTTCCTGCAGGGGAGCATCGCGACCGGCGAGCAACATGGCACGGGTACTCGAACGCCTTCCAACAGGCGTTCGAGATCGTGGCGACGCTGGTGTTGTTCGTGCTGCTCGGGCTCTGGATCGACGGCCGCGTCGGCACGCGCCCACTGTTCACCGTCGCGCTCGCGCTGTTCGCCGTCCTCGGGATCAGCCTGCGGACCTACTACACGTACAAGGCCCAGATCGAGCGCGACGAGGAGGGAAAACCGTGGCTACGGAAGAGCAGGTAGCGCCGCTCGTCGAGCGCGAGGTCGCGCTCGACATCGTCCGCCGCGGCGTGATGATCGCGCCGCTCGTGCTGCTCGTATGCGGACTCCTCCGGGGTTGGGACGGTGTCGCGAGCGCCGCCGTCGGCCTCGGCATCGTCCTCGTCAACTTCCTCGCGGCTGCGGCCATCATGACGCGCGCGGCCAAGAGCGGACCGACCGCGATCGGCGCGGCCGCGCTCGGCGGGTACGTCGTCCGCCTCGCCGTGATCCTGGTCGCGCTCGTATTGTTGCGCCACCAACCCTGGATCGATCTGCCGACGCTCGGCTTCGTGATCGTCGGGACCCATCTGGGTCTGCTCGTCTGGGAAATGAAGTACGTGAGTCTCACGCTCGCTGCGCCGGGGTTGAAGCCGGCACGACCTTCCGGAGACCAATGAACCTCGTGCTCGCGGTCGACGTACCGCCCATCAGCCACGTCACCATCTGGGGCAGCGGCCCGTTCGGCTTCAACAAGACTGCGGCGATCTATCTGTTCGCCACGGTCGCGACACTGCTGATCTTCTGGCTCGGCACGCGACGCAAGGACGCGCTCGTCCCCTCCGGTCTGTTGCAGAACACCGCGGAGTCGGGCGTGGCGTTCGTTCGCAACCAGATCATCATGCAGACGATGGGCACTGACGGGCTCGGCTACCTGCCCTACCTCACCGCCCTGTTCTTCTTCATCTTCTTCAGCAACATCACCGAGATCTTCCCGTTCGTGCAGTTCCCCGCGAACGCTCGTTTCGGTATGCCGCTCGTGCTCGCGCTGCTGACGTGGGTGATCTACAACGTGGTCGGCGTCGCCAAGCAGGGCCCGATCCACTATCTGAAGAACTCGACGATTCCGCCCGGCGTGCCGATCGCCATCCTTCCGCTTGTCATGGTCATCGAGCTGGTATCGACGTTCGTGGTGCGGCCGTTCTCGTTGATGGTCCGGTTGTTCGCCAACATGCTCGCCGGCCACCTCATCCTCGTGACCTTCGCCTCGCTCTGCGCGGCGCTGTGGGCGCTGAAGCCGACCGTGGTCATCATGCCGTTCTCGTTCCTGCTGCTCGTCGCCATGACCGGTTTCGAGATCCTCGTCAGCTTCCTCCAGGCATTCATCTTCACGATCCTCACCGCGGTGTACATCGACAGCTCGATGCACCCCGCTCACTGATCAACAAACAACCAAGTCCCGCACGAAAGAAACAAGGAGAACCTCCGTGGTACTGCTCCATCTCCTCCTCGCCCAGGCGGCCGCCGACCCCACCAAGGGTCTGACCGCGATCGGTCGAGGCATCGTCTACGGCGGCGCCGCCATCGGCCCCGGCATCGGCATCGGCCTCGTGGTCGGCAACGCCATCACCGCGATGGCCCGCCAGCCAGAGTCGGCCGGCACCGTACGCACGACGATGTTCCTCGGCATCGCGTTCACCGAGGCGCTCGCGCTGTTCGGTTTCGTTCTCGCGTTCATCATCTCCGGCTGAGGGGGCAAAGGTGCGAAAGCACATCCGTAGGGTCGTAGCGGTCTCCGGCATCGCGATCGCGGTGCTCTTCGTCGCGGCACCGGCGTACGCGCAGGAGTCGACGCCGAAGTACGCGAACGAGGCGGCCAAGCAGTGCGCCGACAAGCTCGCCAAGGGCGGGACGATCGACGACTGCCAGAAGGCGCCGTCGCCACTGCTCCCGGGCAAGAACGAGATCATCTGGGGCTCGCTCGCGTTCGCGGTCTTGCTGTTGCTCATGTGGAAGTTCGGCGTCCCCGCCGTGAAGAACATGGAGCAGGCACGCGAGGATCGCATCCGCAACGACCTCGAGAGCGCGGAGTCGGCTCGTACCGAGGCGGAGGCCGAGAAGGCGCAGTACCTCGCGCAGATCGCCGATGCCAAGAACGAGGCGGGCCGGTTGATCGAAGAGGCGCGGCAGGCGGCGGAGACCCTCCGTACCGATCTGGTGGCGCGGGCCGAGCTGGAGGCGGACGAGATCCGCGCCCGCGCGCAGGCCGACATCGCCAACCAGACGAACCAGGCGATGGCGCGCTTGCGTACCGACGTCGCTGCGCTGTCGATCGATCTCGCGGGACGCATCGTCGAGCGCAACCTCGACACCGATACCAACCGCCAGCTCGTCGACAGCTTCATTGACCAGGTCGGCCGGAGCAACTGACCATGAGCGGACGCGGGGCCCGAGCGGCCCGGGCCGCAGGGCCGAGAGCGGGAGATCGTGAGTGAGCGTTGGGAGGCGGGTATCCCGCCGAGTAGCGAGCGGGGCCCGAGCGGCCCGGCCCGTAGGGCCGAGAGCGGGAGATCGTGAGTGAGCGTTGGGAGGCGGGTATCCCGCCGAGTAGCGAGCGGGGCCCGAGCGGCCCGGCCCGCAGGGCCGAGAGCGGGAAACAATGACTGAGCGCATTGAGGTGTGGGCGCAGGCGTTGCTCGAGATCGCGCAGGCCGAAGAGCACCTGAGCGAGGTCGAGGACGAGCTGTTCCGCTTCGCGCGGATCATCGAAGGTAACGACGACCTCCGGATGGCGTTGTCGAACCCGGGCCAACCCGCCGACCGGCGCGCCGCGATCGTCGACGAATTGCTCGAGCACCGTTCGCTCGCGATGACGCGCGCGATTGCCGCGTTCGTCGTGGGCGCGGGTCGTGGTCACGACCTCCCCGCGATCGTCGAGCGGTTCGTGGAGCTCGCCGCGCAGAGCCGCGAGCACGAGGTTGCCGAGGTGCGCTCGGCCACGCCACTCGACGAGGCGCAGGTCCAGGCGCTCGCGCAAGCGCTCAGCCGGGCAACGCACAAGAACATCGAGGTTCGTGTCGTGGTCGACCCCGAGCTCCTCGGCGGGCTCGTCGCCACGATCGGCGACACGGTGATCGACGGGACTGTTCGCCATCGTCTCGAACAGCTGAAGGAGAGCCTCTAATGGCCGAGCTCACGATCGACGCGGCCGACATCGCGGCCGTACTTCGCAAGAACGTCGAGGGCTTCCGGCCCGAGATCGAGCAAGCGCAGGTCGGCCGGGTGCTCGAAGTCGGCGACGGCATCGCGCGCGTCGCCGGGCTGCCGCACGCGGCGGTGAACGAGCTGCTCGACTTCGAAGGTGGCGCGCAGGGCCTTGCCCTGAACCTCGAAGAGGACACGATCGGTGCCGTGATCCTCGGTCATCCCCAATCGGTCGAGGAAGGTCAACTCGTCACCGCCACGGGGCGCATCCTCTCGATACCGGTCGGTGACGCTCTCCTCGGACGAGTCGTGAACGGCTTGGGGGTCGCGATTGACGGCAAGGGCCCGATCCCGATGGACGAGCTCCGCCGGTTGGAGGTGCAGGCTCCGGGGATCACGGGCCGCAAGCCCGTGCACGAGCCGCTGCAGACCGGTATCAAGGCCATCGATGCAATGACGCCGATCGGTCGGGGGCAGCGTGAGCTGATCATCGGCGACCGCAAAACCGGCAAGACGACCGTCGCCGTCGACACGATCCTGAACCAGAAGGGTCAGGGCGTGAAGTGCATCTACGTCGCGATCGGGCAGAAGGGTTCTACCGTCGCACAGACCGTGGAGACGCTGCGCGAGCACGGTGCACTCGAGTACACGGTCGTAGTGAGCGCACCGGCTTCGGACGAAGCGGTGTTCAAGTACCTCGCGCCCTACACCGGTTGCGCGATGGGCCAGCACTGGATGGAGAACGGCGAGCATGCGCTGGTCGTGTACGACGACCTGTCGAAGCAGGCGGAGTCGTACCGCCAGCTCGCTTTGCTCCTGCGGCGGCCGCCGGGCCGCGAGGCCTACCCGGGCGACGTCTTCTACCTGCACTCGCGCCTCTTGGAGCGCGCCGCCAAGCTGAACGACGAGCGTGGCGCGGGCTCGCTGACCGCGCTCCCGGTCATCGAGACCAAGGCCGGCGACGTGTCCGCGTACATCCCGACGAATGTGATCTCGATCACCGACGGCCAGATCTACCTGCAGGACGACCTCTTCAAGTCGGGTGTTCGCCCGGCCGTCGACGTCGGCATCTCGGTGTCCCGGGTGGGTGGCGCCGCGCAGATCAAGGCGATGAAAGCGGTATCGGGAACGCTGAAGCTCGACCTCGCCCAGTTCCGCGAGCTCGAAGCATTCGCGACGTTCGGCTCCGAGCTCGACGCGGTCTCGAAGGCGCAGCTCGAGCGGGG
Organism: Acidimicrobiia bacterium; assembly: GCA_035516815.1. GTDB lineage: Bacteria > Actinomycetota > Acidimicrobiia > IMCC26256 > PALSA-610 > PALSA-610. The sequence continues at coordinate 8,280 of DATJAA010000159.1, forward strand.
CGCACGCCTCGTCGAGCTGCTGAAGCAGGGCTTGCACGCGCCGATGCCGGTCGAGGAACAGATCGTGTCGATCTTCGCGGGCACGAACGGGTTCCTCGACGACATCCCGGTGAGCGACGTGCGACGCTTCGAGACTGAACTGCTCGACTTCATGCGAACCCGGCACGCCGACCTGATGAACGGCATCCGGAACACGGGTGTCATGCCGGAGGGCGACGCAATGTCGACGGCCGTCACCGACTTCAAGGCGTTGTTCCAGCCGACGGACGCCACCGCCGGAGACTGACCATGTCCAGAGAGAGCGCGTAGCCATGGCCGGTGGCCAGGAGCGAATCCTCCGCCGTCGGATCCGCTCCGTCGAGTCGACGAAGAAGATCACTCGCGCGATGGAGCTCATCGCCGCGTCGCGCATCGTCAAGGCGCAGGCGCGCGTCCACGCGGCCCAGCCCTACGCGGAAGGCATCACCGACGTCGTCCGCAACCTGCAGAGCGCGGGTGGCGCTTCGAACAGTGCGCTTCTGACTCCGCGCGACGAGGTCCGCACAGTCGCGAACATCGTCATTGCCGCCGACCGCGGCCTGTGCGGCGGCTACAACTCGACCGTCATCCGCGCCGGCGAGGCCGACATGCGTCAGCACGAGCGGGCCGGGCGTGAGAACGTGCTCGTGACCGTCGGGCGCAAGGTCGAGGGTTACTTCCGATTCCGCGACCATCCGATCGACGCTGCGTTCGGCGGTTTCAGCGACAACCCCACCTACGAGGACGCGAGGAGTGTGGCGGCGTCGGTGGTGACCGGCTTCGAGTCGGGCGACATCGACCGCGTGCAGCTCGTGTACACGCGCTTCATCTCGTCCGGGCGCCAAGAGGTGGTCGTCGAACCGCTGTTGCCGCTCGAGCCGGACGAGGCCGCGGCAGGCGACGCGTCCGCGGATGCGGCGAGCGCGGCGCCGGCATCCGACTACGAGTTCGAGCCGAACCCCGAAGCGATCCTCGAGACATTGCTCCCCCGCTACACGGAGTCGCGTGTGTATGCCGCGCTGCTCAACGCAGCCGCGTCCGAGCACGCGTCCCGTCAGCGCGCGATGAAGGCCGCCACGGACAACGCCGAGGATCTCATCCTCACGTACCGGCGCCGCATGAACCGGGCGCGCCAGGACTCCATCACGACCGAGATCATGGAGATCGTCGGTGGCGCCGAGGCCTTGAGCCAGAGCGCGGGCGAGGCGCACCTCGACGTCCACGCCGCCGAATACTTCGACAAGACCGCCTGAAACCACGGGAGCAACTGCTGCCATGACTGCAACCGCCGCACCGAAGACCGAACTGAAGGACGGGTGGGTCGTCGCGATCCTCGGCCCCGTCGTCGACGTCGAGTTCCCGCCCGACGCGCTGCCCGAGATCAACACCGCGCTGCAGATGGACATCGAGCTCGAGGGCACGACCGTCACGGTCACGGCCGAGGTCGCGCAGCAGATCGGTGAAGGCCGGTGCCGCGCCGTGTGTCTCAAGCCGACCGACGGTCTGCAGCGCGGCACCACCGTGCGCAACCTCGGCCACGGCATCCAGGTGCCGGTGGGTGACGGCACGCTCGGCCACGTGTGGAACGTCATCGGCGAACCGCTCGACATCACGCAGGCGGAGGTGACCAACATCGCGGAGCGGTGGGAAATCCACCGGAGCGCGCCGCCGTTCGACCAGCTCGAGCCCAAGGCCGCGATGTTCGAGACCGGCATCAAGGTCATCGACCTGCTCGAGCCGTACGTGCAGGGCGGCAAGATCGGCCTGTTCGGCGGCGCGGGCGTAGGGAAGACGGTGCTCATCCAGGAGATGATCAACCGGGTCGCCACCCAGCATGGTGGCGTGTCGGTGTTCGCGGGCGTCGGCGAGCGCACGCGTGAGGGCACCGACCTCTGGCTCGAGATGCAGGAGTCGGGTGTCATCGAAAAAGCCGCGCTCGTATACGGCCAGATGGACGAGCCGCCCGGTGTGCGGCTGCGGGTCGCGCTGAGCGCGCTCACGATGGCGGAGTATTTCCGCGACGTGCAGAACCAAGACGTGTTGTTGTTCGTCGACAACATCTTCCGGTTCGTGCAGGCCGGGTCCGAGGTGTCGACGCTGCTCGGCCGGATGCCCTCGGCGGTGGGCTACCAGCCGACGCTCGCCGATGAGATGGGCGAGCTGCAGGAACGGATCACGTCGACGAAGGGCCGCTCGATCACGTCGCTGCAGGCCGTCTACGTACCCGCCGACGACTACACCGACCCGGCTCCGTTCACGACGTTCACGCACCTCGACGCCACGACGGAGCTTGCGCGCGAGATCGCGGCGCTCGGCATCTACCCGGCGGTGGACCCGCTCGCGTCGACGTCGAACATCCTTGCGCCCGAGATCGTCGGTCAGCGCCACTACGACGTCGCCCGCCGGACACAGGAGACGCTGCAGCGCTACAAGGAGCTCCAGGACATCATCGCCATCCTCGGGCTCGACGAGCTCTCCGAAGAGGACAAGGTGACAGTGGCCCGGGCCCGCAAGGTGCAGAAGTTCCTCAG
>DATJAA010000160.1:0-7617 GCA_035516815.1 Acidimicrobiia bacterium
GAGGGCCTCGTCGCCGGCGAGCGAGTCCTCGTCGTTGAGCTCGAGCGAATACGCCGGCCGGCGGGCCCCGGTGCCTTCACCCTCGTACCGGTCGAAGCCGGCGGCGATCACGGTCAGCCTGACCTCGTCGCCCAGCGCGTCGTCGATCACCGCACCGAAGATGATGTTGGCGTCGGGGTGCGCGGCCTGACCGATGATCTCGGCCGCCTCGTTCAGCTCGAACAGCCCGAGGTCGGAAGGTCCGCTGACGTTGAGGAGAATCCCCCGCGCCCCTTCGATGCTCGCCTCGAGGAGCGGGCTCGAGATCGCGGCACGCGCGGCCGCGACGGCGCGGCCGTCGCCCGACGCGTATCCGACACCCATGAGCGCGGAACCCGCGTTCGTGAGGATCATCTTCACGTCCGCGAAGTCGGTGTTGATGAGGCCTGGAGTGGTGATGAGATCGGTGATGCCCTGCACACCCGACAGCAGCACCTCGTCGGCCATCTTGAACGCGTTGACCATCGACGTGCGCTCGTCGCTCACCTGCAACAGGCGCTCGTTCGGGATGATGATGATGGTGTCGACCTTTTCCTTCAGCTTCGCGATACCGCTTTCGGCTTGCACCGAACGGCGTCGTCCCTCGAAGCCGAACGGGCGCGTCACCACACCGATCGTGAGCGCGCCGATCTGCTTGGCGATCTCCGCGACGACGGGCGCACCACCGGTTCCGGTTCCGCCTCCCTTGCCTGCGGTGATGAACACCATGTCGGCGCCCTTCAACACTTCTTCGATCTCTTGGCGGTGTTCCTCGGCCGCCTGCTGGCCGATCTCCGGATCGGAGCCGGCGCCGAGACCCCGAGTCAGCTCGCGCCCGATGTCGAGCTTCACGTCCGCGTCGGAGAGCAACAGTGACTGCGCGTCGGTGTTGATCGCGATGAACTCGACACCCTTCAAACCGGCGTCGATCATGCGGTTGACGGCGTTGCAGCCGCCCCCGCCGACACCGACGACCTTGATCACCGCCAGGTAATGCTGGGGAGCGCCGAGCATGCGAACTTCTTCCTCTCCGTGTGGTCCATCGGACCACATCCCGCGGAATCAGGAGCGCTCCCTGCGTACGGTCTGCGACCGGGCATGTGCAGGAGAAACGCTCCCAACTGTGAATCTCAAGTCGAGGTTGACATTTATGTCAACCTGTGCTTCGGGTCGAGACTGTAGTGGAGCGCGCACGTCTGAATCAATCTTCGACGCACGCGCCCAACTGTTGGCGCATCGCGCGTGGTCGGGCGCACTACGGATGCGAAACGGGTCGCTGAGGCAGCGACACGTCGATGTACGAGTAGGTGGTGCCGTTCAACTGCGCGATCACCGCGAGCGCCGACGCGGCCTTGTCCGCGAGACGAGTCGAGTCACCGAGGCGGATCTCGCCGCCGCCGTTCATGTCGAGCGTGAGCCCGGTGGTGACGTCGACCGCCGCGACCGAGTGCGCGAGCGCGGGCGGGAGGTGCGCAACCACCGAAGCCGCGTCGGGTGGCGACAGCTGGTCACCGACCGCCGGCGGTCGGCGCACGCCACGGATCTCGACGGCGCCCGGCGGCGAGGTCGTGGCCCGTGCGAAGACGCGTCCGTTCGCGGCAACGAGCATCACGCCCGAGCCGGCTCGCACGAACGCAGTAGGCGTGTATTCACGGATGACGATCCGCAACGTTCCGGGGAGGTCGCGTTGCACCGATGCACGCGCGACCCAGGGCATCTGCTCCACGCGCCGGGCAATCGCGCCCGTATCGACGAACAACAGATGGCGGTGCAGCGGCACTCCTGCCGCAGCGCGCACCTCGGCCGGCGTTACGTGTCGTGCTCCGACCACCGAGATGCGGTCGACGTCGAGCAGCGGCGAGGTCACCAACAAGAAGGCGAGCCCGGCCGCGCTGACGACTGAGGAGATGACGAGCAGGACGCGCAGACGGCGGCGGCCGGCCTCGCGCTGGACCTCGATGCGTCGCTCGCGGATACGCGGATTGATGCGAGGACGGCGCGCGGGCGTGTTCGCTGGTGTCGCCGTCCGTGTCGTGTCCGTCCGTGTTGGCGTCACGCGCCGACCTCCTCCTCGGTGATCCCGGTGAACCCGATCAGGTGCAACTCGGGGACGAGACGCACGCCGGTCGCGGCCACGACCCGTGCCTGTACGAGCTCGATCAGGGCGCGCACGTCGTCGGCCCGGGCGCCCGGCTCGGCGACGAAGAAGTTCGCGTGCTTCTCCGATACCGCCACTCCCCCGACGCGCAGCCCCTTGAGACCGCACTCGTCGATGATCCGCCCGGCCGCATCGCCCGGCGGGTTCGTGAACACCGAACCTGCGTTCTGGCCGCCCGGCTGATGCTCGCGCCGCCAGCGCACGATCTCGTCGATCCGCCGCTCGCACTCCGCCGGCGCGTCAATGTGGCCCGCGAACTCTGCCCGCAACACGACTGTTTCTGACCCGAGCGAGGAGCTCCGGTACGCGAGGCCCAGATCGCCGACCGGCAGATCACGCGCGAGTCCATCGCCGAGGTCGAGCACCCGTGCGGAGACGAGGACATCCTTCGTCTGCGCGCCGTGGCCGCCGGCGTTCATGCGAACCGCACCGCCGACACTGCCCGGGATCCCGACGTAGAACTCGAGGCCACCGACGCCCGCGGCGGCGGAGCGGCGCGCGAGAACCGGGAGCGCGCCGGAGCCGCCGGCGACAACGCGGGCCGCGCGCTCGTCCACGGTGATCTCCTCGAACTCACCCTCCAACACGACGGCGGCGCCCCGAAAGCCCGCGTCCGCGATCAACAGATTCGAACCCCGGCCCACGACGAGCACCGGGAGCCCCCGATGCGCCGCGAGCACTCCGGCAAGGCGGTCGAGCTGCGCTTCCCGATCGACGCGGACGAGAACTGCGACCGGGCCACCGCAGCGATACGTCGTCAGCGGAGCAGAGGGCGCATCGCGCTCGACGCGCCCGGCGCCCGCTTGTTCGATCTCCGCGGCCAGCGCATCGAACCTCACGATGACGCTCCGAGCCACGTATCCGGCAGCGTGGTGAGATCGCCCGCACCGAGTGTGAGCACGAGGTCGCCGGCGCGCGCGTATCTCCGTGGCACCGAAACCAGGTCGGACGGCTTCGGAAGGTACGCGACGGGGAGCGCGGGATGACGGTCGAGTACCGCCCGCAAGATGACGCGCCCCGACACTCCCGGGATCGGCGTCTCGCCCGCGGGATAGACGTCGGTGAGCACCACTGTGTCGGCCTCGCTGAAGGCGTCGGCGAATTGGGTTCCGATCGACGCCGTTCGCGTATACCGATGCGGTTGGAACACCACCACCACGCGATTCCACGGCCCTCGCCGCGCCGCCGCGATCGCGGCACTGACCTCGGTCGGTAGGTGCGCGTAGTCGTCGATGAAGGTCACACCCTCGCGCTGCCCGCGATATTGGAACCGGCGCGCGACACCCCCGAAGCCCGCAAGGGCGCGCGTGGCGGCTTCCACGTCGACGCCGAGTTCCAACGCGACCGCGACCGCCCCGGCCGCGTTCGTCGACGCCTTGACGCCGGCGGGCAGCACGATCACGGCGCGCTCCTCGCCGTCGACGACGAGGGTGAACCGGCAACCGTCTTCGCCGACGGTCTCGTCGTCTATGCGATAGTCGGCGTGCGGCGCGAACCCGTAGGTCCGCACGCCGTCGCGCCGCGCGCCGATGGCCGCGGCCACCTCGTCGTCGGCGCACACGACGACCGGACCACTCACCGCCGCGACGAATTGCTCGAACGCCCGTCGGAGTCCCGCGAAGTCGCCGTAGTAGTCGAGGTGATCGGGCTCCACGTTGGTGACGACAGCCGCGTCCGGCGAAAGGCGCAGGAACGTGCCGTCGCTCTCGTCGGCCTCGACGACGAGCCAGTCGCCCTCGCCGAACGCCGCGTTGGCGCCCACCTCGTTGACCTCGCCGCCGATCACGAAACTCGGTGACCAACCGGCGCTACGCAAGATGAGCGCGAGCATCGACGCCGTGGTCGTCTTTCCGTGGGAACCCGCGATCGCGACGGTGCGGCGAATGTCGGCCAGCGATGCGAGTGCAACCGACCGGTGCAGCACGGGGATGCCGCGTTCCGACGCCGCGACCAGCTCGACGTTCGACAGCGGGATTGCGGTCGAGTACACGACCGCAATGGCGTCAGCCGGCACGTGCTCGGCGAGATTGCCGACGTGCACGTCGACGCCGGCCGCGGCCAGCCGTTCGAGAACGGGACTGGCCTTGATGTCGGAGCCGCTCACGCGGTGCCCCATGCGGGCCAGCACCAGCGCGATCGCGCTCATGCCCGCGCCCGCGACTCCGACGATGTGGATCCGCCGCGGGACCGATAGATCGAATGCGGGTTTCGCGGCCGCGCCGCGTTCTCGCGGCGAGGCCCGCTCGTCAGCGCTCACCGGCGTGTTCCTCGACGAGGTCGGCGAGACGTTCCGCGGCGTCGCGCCGGCCGAGGCCGCGCGCCGCCGCTCCCATCTCCTCGAGTCGCCCGGCCGTGCCGATGAGCGTGGAGACGACGCCGTCGAGCCGTGCCGCGGTGCACTCCGAGTCGGGGAGGACGACCGCCGCGCCGGCCCGCTCGAGTGTGCGCGCGTTGCGCGTCTGGTGATCGCTCGGCGCGCCGGGAAGCGGCACGAGCACCGCGGGCACGCCGCTTGCCGTGAGCTCCGCGATCGTTCCGGCGCCGCCGCGGCAAACGGCCAGCGCGGCCCGGCGATAGAGGGCGTCCATGTGCTCCTCGTACCCGACGAGCTCGTACGTGAGCAGGTCTCCCGTTCGCCGGGCGGCGGCCAGATCGGCTGCGCACGAGTCGAGGTTTCCGGGCCCGCACACGTGGTGGACCGCGAGATCGGAACGGGCGCGCCACAGGTCGTAGCAACCGAGCACCGCGTGGTTGATGGTGCGGGCTCCCTGTGCGCCCCCGAACACCGCGACGAGCATGGGGTCGTGATCCGGAGAGCGCTGCAAGGTGGCGAACGCGGCCCGCACCGGGTTGCCGGTGAGCGACGCGTGCGGGAGTGGCGTGCCCGGTAGTGACACCGCGGCGCGCGCACCGAGCCGAACGCCCATCCGGTTGGCGAGCCCGGGGGCCGCGTCCTGTTCGTGCACGACGACCGGGATCCGCAACAGGCGCGCCGCGAGCACGCACGGGAACGAGGCGTAGCCGCCGAAGCCCACGACTACCCGCGGGCGCGTCCGGCGCACGATGGAGAGCGCGCGGACGACCGCCGCGCCCGCCTCGGCGATCGCGGCGACGTTCTGAAGCGTGAACCGGCGCTGCAAGCCGCGACCGGGTAGGAGATCGATCGCGAAGCCCGCGGCCGGAACGACGCGCCCCTCGATGCCGCGCTTTGCCCCGACGAACCGGACGGTCCGCCCGCGCCGTTCGAGCTCCTGCGCAACCGCTATGGCCGGATACGTATGGCCGCCGGTGCCGCCGCCGGTGATCAGCGCGTAGACCGGCGCGGTCACGACGCGCGGGCGCGCGCCGGTCGCTTCCGCGGGCGGGGCCGCGCCCGGTTGGGCGAGGGAGCGGTCTGCCGCGCGATATTCGCCACGACGCCGACACCGAACATCGTGATCACGAGCGACGTTCCGCCGACCGACAGGAACGGGAGCGGGACGCCCGAGACGGGCAACAGGCCGACCACGGCACCGAGGTTGATCGCAGCTTGCCCGACGATCCAGGCGGTGACGCCGGTCGCGATGAGTGTGCCGAACCGGTCGGGCGCGCGGCGCGCGATCCGCAAACCCACCAGACCGAGACCGACGAAGAGCCCGAGGACCAGCAGGCAGCCGACGAAGCCGAGCTCCTCACCGATGATCGCGAAGATGAAGTCGGTGTGCGCGTTCGGCAGGAAGAACCACTTGGCCCGTCCGGCGCCGAGTCCGACGCCACTGACCCCTCCGCTTCCGATCGCGATGAGCGACCGGTAGAGCTGATACCCGGTGTTCCCGACATCGTGGCCGGGGTGCAGGAACGAGAACATGCGCGCACGCCGGTAGCCGGCCAACAGGGACAGCACGCCCGCGCCGGCGATCGCGATCCCGATCATCTGGGCGAGGTGCTTCGCCCGCACGCCGGCGACGATCAGCAGCGCGCCGGCGATCACGCCGAGCACGATCGTCGACGCGAGGTCGGGCTCCTTCATCACGAGCACGGCGAACACGACGAAGATCGCGACGACGGGCCGCCACGAGCGCACGTCGTCGAGGCGGTCGGTTCGCTTCGCGAGGATCTCGGCGCCGCACACGAGCAACGCGAGCTTGGCGATCTCACTCGGCTGCAACTGCAGCGGTCCGAGCACGATCCAGCGCTGCGAGCCGGATACGAGCTTGCCGCCGACGAGCACGACAGTGAGGGTCGCGACGGCGAAGACGAGCAAGAAGGGAGCGAAACGCCGCCAGCGGCGGTAGTCGATGCGCGCGGTCAGGAGGAATGTCGCCAGGCCGAGGACGGCCCACACCAGCTGACGATCGAAGAAGTACCACGACGAGCCGTAGTCGGAGAGTGCGGCAACCGACGACGCGGACAGGATCATCACGAGGCCGACGATGTTCAAGACGGCGACGGTCGCGCACAGCACGACGTAGGCGGGCGGGCGCGCGAGCTGCTCTCGGCGCTCGAGCCGTTCGAGCACGGAACGACCCGCGCGGGCGAAGGGGTTGCCGATGCTCCGCAGACGGGCGATCGGAACGCGGGGTGAGACGGTGGTCATCGCGACGTCGCCCCTTCCATCACCTGAACGCGCACCTCGTGAGCGAAGTCGTCGCCGCGCGCGGCGTAGCCGGAATACGCGTCGAAGGAAGCGCACGCGGGCGAGAGCAGGACGACATCACCGGCCCGCGCCAGCCGGCGCGCGGCGCGAACCGCGTCGCGCATGTCGCCGACCCGCTCGACGTGCGTGCCTGTACCCGCGAACGCGCCGGCGACTTCAGGCCCCGCCTCGCCGAACGCCACAACGGCCCGCAGGCGTGCGCGCTCGGCCGCGAGCACGGACAGATCGAGGCCCTTGTTGCGGCCCCCGGCGATCAGGACGACGGAATCGAACGAGGAAATCGCGCGCCGCGTGGCGTCCGGGTTGGTGGCCTTCGAGTCGTCATACCAGCGCACCCCATTAGCTTCGCCCACCAGAGCGACCCGGTGGGGCATGGTCGCGTAGTCACGGAGCGCGGCCACGATCCCTTCGGTCGTCGCACCGACTTCGAGCGCGGCCGCGGCCGCTGCGAGCGCGTTCGTGCGGTCGTGCGCGAGCGCGCGCGACATGACCGAGACCGGCGCGATCACCCGGCCGTCGGCGCCTACGAGGCTGTCGTCCACGACCCGGAAGCAATCGATCGCGTTTGCCCGCGCCGAGACCCCCACCCGGCGCGCGGTCGCCCCCGCAGCGACCTCGCTCGCGCGCGCGTCGTCGGCGTCGAACACCAACAAGTCGTCGTCCGACTGGCCGGCCGTGACCATCGCCTTTGCCGCGACATAGTCGTCGTACGAGCCGTGCCAGTCGAGATGATCGGGCGTGATCGCCAGAACGACGGCCACGCGCGGGCGGAAGGCCGGGGTAGCGAACGCGAGCTGGAAGGACG
>DATJAA010000161.1:0-7050 GCA_035516815.1 Acidimicrobiia bacterium
CGTCTCAACAGCCGTTACGGTACGGCGGACCTTCCCGCTTGCGTCACCGGACGGGTGTCGCCGGGCGAGATCTTCACCACCTTCAGCGACCCGACCAACGAAGTCAATCGACTCACCGGACCTCACCGCGACCCGATCACCAACACGCCGGAATACAAGATCACCGCCGTCAACCTCCAACCACTCGATTGAACACTCCGGCGAGGAAGGGTCTGGCATTCTGCCGTCTGGGGTCTTCTGCCTAGTGATGGTTGTCGTCGCTTGCGAGGTTGGTGGCCTCGCGGGCGCTTTCGATGTGGGCGCGGGAGAAACGGCGGTGGCCGCCGAGGGTGCGGATGGCGGGGATCTTGCCGCTGACTGCCCAGCGGGTGACGGTCTTGGGACTGACACGGAAGATCCGTGCGACTTCGGCGGGAGTGAGGAGGTCGTCGGTCATGTTGGTTCAGTCGAATCGGATTTCGCCGCGCATGATCGCGCCCGCGATGTAGGTCGTGCTCGTGTCGCTGGCCCGGGCTCGGATACGGATGATCTGCAAGCCCTCGGCGGGCGAGATGTTGAGTTGTGCCGCGATAGCCCCGGACGCTTGATGGACGACGACGGGGTGGTATCCGTCGTCGCTCGCTGTCGGCGCCGCCGGTGTTGTCTCGATGGGAGGGCAAACGGGTGAGCCAAGCTCACAGCGGTGAATCTCGGTTCCATTGCGGATGAGGACTCGGACGTTCGGTCGGCCGGCCGCTGCGTGGATCGTGACTTGGGGATGTTCAGCGATCGAGATGTCAAGTCGCGCGCCGCAATGGATGCACTGAAAATTGCCGTCGAGTTGACGCACGGGTTGTCTCTCTCACGTGGGAAAGAGGCGGGGGAACCCGTAAGCGGCAGAGGATCTGCCCGGTGCGAATCGGCGCGTCGCTCTCCGAAATGGTGAATCTGACGTTACCACCGCGCGATCGGCAAAGGTCACCGCGCCGCAAACTTGAGCTACTACCGCAATGGTGCACGACAGGCGTCGAACCGGGGGTGCAACCGTCGGTCCAAACGGGAAACGCACCCCACGATGGCATGCCGAGATATGTTCCGGACGCGCCCGCTGCGCACTGCGACGAGCGTTCGCGCCGATGTTCCACGGGTTGGGCTTAGTCGGGTTGGAGCATTCCGGTTTCGAGTGCGAACGGCACGAGCTCGGCGCGGTTGCGCACGTTGGATCGCCGGAGGTTCGAAGGCAACTCGTTGGGCGTTTTGCTCTCTCGAGGCGAGAGATCGGGCCGCGGGCTTCTCGGCGAGCTTGACACGAGCCTCGGGAGAGAGCTGACGCCGCTTCTTTGCAGCCTTCTTCGCCGTCTTCTTGGTGGCGACTCATCCAACGGCGGGCGCACGTCGGCCATCTCCACTCACCGCGGTGACGGGCGGCGATCAGCGCTGCGGCTTGGTAGGGGTTCTCAGCATCATTGACACGGTTCGGGGGCCGATGATGCATTCGTTAGCCTCGCGTGGATGCGCGGTCGTTTCGCATTCGTGGTCCCCATTCTCGTTGGTTTCGTGGTCCTGACGGGTTGCGGCTCGAACTCCGGCGCGAAGAGCGGCTCGGGTACGACCGCCGCGACGATCAATCCGGCGCAGTACGTCGACAAGACCTCGTCGCGGACCGTCACGATCGCGGCTCGCGACGATTTCTTCACACCGCAGTTCACGAAGATTCGCAAGGGGACGACCGTCGTGTTCGAGAACGATGGCCGTAATGACCACAACGTCGTCTCTGCGGACGACACGTTCACGAACATCGGGACCGACGCGTTCTCGCAGGGTAGACAGGCAAAGGTCGTGTTCGACAAACCCGGCACGCACAACTTCTACTGCTCGTTGCACGGTACGCCGACGAACGGCATGTACGGCTCGTTGTTGGTCGTGCCCTGAGTGCTACTGCGTGAAGAACGGAGGCATCCGTTCGCGGTCGGATGCGACGTCGCACATCACCTTGTTGCGTAAGCAGTGATCGATCTCGCGCGCGAGCGCGGCGGGGTTCCACGCATTGAGGAAGTCGCCGTGGGCCGAATAGATCGAACCCGACGACAGTCGCAGGTCGTGCCCGAGGCCCCAGATCGGGAAGGTAACCGTCAATGTCAGCTGCGGGATGTGCACCGGTTGTGTGCTCGGGCACGTTCCGTGCTGGGAGTAGGTGGCTTGGGCGCGGTGACCGGGCGTGTCCGTGTGCACGCCGTCCCAGCAGTCCGGGAAGGTCAGCACCAAATGCAGCGGCGCGGTCTGGTCGCACGCGGGCGGTGCCGTGTCGAGCTTCGTCCGCACGCCACATGTCCAGCCGGCCGCGTCCCCGACTTGTGGCCGCACGGCGACGGGGTTGCCGGCGATGAGCACGAGGCCGAACGGGAACGGCTTCAGATCGGCGGGGTTCACTCCGGGCGCGGCTCGGTAGTACGCGTGCGCCTCCAGGGGTACGACGGCCACGCCGTGGTCGTACAACGTCGGCTGCCAGTAAGCCGCGTCGTCGCCGGGCTTGTCGCACGTGCTGTCCTGTTCGGCGAGGGTCTGTGCGGTCGAGCTCGCGTTGGTGTCGATCGCGCCGTAGAAGTCGTGACGGTGCGAATGCCCGGGACGGCGCGGCGAGACGATCGGGTCGTATGAACCCGAGTGCGAGTAGAGGCATTTCGCCACGAACTGACCGACCGCTCCCTGCGGTCCGGTGAAGCGGGCCGGTACGGCCGGCCGGCCGTCGGGCCGGCGCGGTGGCGGACCGACCGGTCCCGGGACGAGTACAGCAGCTGGTCCCGCAGAAGCCTTCGCGTCGCGCGTGTACCCGAATAACGCGACCGAGCCCACGACGCCTGCGGCGATGACCACGAGCGCGGCGGCGGCGCGCGTCACTCGTGCACGCCGGCCGGGCGTCATGTTCACGCGGGTTTGGCCGGTGTGGTGATCTGCGCGACGTCGACGGTCATCGGCCGGCTGAAGACCGGTGCGCCCGCAGTCGTGGCGTCGGGCATGTTCTGCTGCGCCGCGGGCACGGGCGTGTTCCGGTACGCAGTCTTCGGCGGCGCCGACGGCGTGTCTGTCATCAGGGACACGAGATCCAATGGGTTCTTCGACCAGTCGGTCGCGGTGGGCTGGCCGGCGCATGGTGCGAGGGCCTCGATGTTCGTCGGCGACGACGTCGTGTACGTGTTGCCGGAGTAGCAGTTGTCGAGTTTCTCGGTGGTGACGCCGCTCTTGGTCAGATCGATCGTGGCTTCTCCCATGTCGACCAAGCCCGATGCCGTGATGGTGTTGTTCTCGACCTTGTTGTCCATCGGATTCCACAACACGACACATCCCGGCCCGATGATCGCGATCTTCTGGCACTGGCTCGCCGGTACGCCCGAGCCCGGCTGGTGATGCGCCGAGCACGGTTCGCCCCATGCCGACGACGGCGGCGGCACGTCGTTCGCGTCTGCCTCGGGGAACGGCACCAACGCGATGCCGGCGCGGGTGTGGTTGTAGATTCGGTTGTGTTGCACGAGCCCCTTCACCGCGCCCGCGAGAAGGATGCCGTTGCCCTGCGCGAGTAGGGACGCCGAGATGCCCCCGCCTTTCGTGTAGTTGTTGTCGTGCACGAGGTTGCCGGCAACGACGGTCTCGCGGCTCGGGTAGCACAACTCGTACGAACCGGAGTTGGGGACGACACCCGCGCGGTTGTACGCGAACTCAGAGTTGACGATATACAGGTCGCCACCGGAGTTGGTTCCCGAATAGCCGAGTCCGTTGTACTCCGACACCACGTTGGTAATGACCGCGTCGCAACGGAAGCATGCGCCGATGTAGAAGCCCGCATCCGGACTTCCCGACGCGTAATCATGGTCGAACTGACCGGTGTAGCTGTCAACGCCATAGATGCCGTAGTCGCCGTTGCGGTACGCGGTCAGGTACGAGCCGCGGTAGCGCGTCGCGCCGGTCCAAAAGAAGCCGTTGCTGAGGTAGTTGCGCGCCGTCATGTTCTCCACGACGATGCCCGCGGCACCGAGCACCCGGATGCCATTTTCCAGCTTGAACTGGCCGTCAAGGATCACGTCGTTGCGGTCGACGCCGCGGATCGTGAAGTCGTGGGGATTCGTGTGCTTGGTCGCGTCGGCAGAGACATCGACCGCCTCGTGGTAGACGCCCTTCGCGACGAGAACCAGATCACCGGGTCTCGCCGCGTCGACCGCCGCCTGGATGGTCGGGTAGTCGGCGGGAACGTTGAGCGTCCGGGTACTGGTCTTCGACTGGTTCGACGACCCACAACCGGCGAGCGCCACGGCTACAGCCACGAGCACGAGCGCGAGCGCGACTACGGAGCATTGCATCTTGCGCATTCGGAACCGATCCCCCGTCGTGCAAAGTTCGTATCATGCCTGACGCAACCACCCGAACTCGGAACACGCCGCCCTCGAACCAGGCGACGCTCGTACGAGATCCGCCGTACTCAGACGCCGGTTACCGCACGAACGTGCGAGACGAGCGCTTCGAACGCCCCGACATCGAGCGCCTCAACGGGCAAATCGCCCAGATCGCCAAAGAACTCTCTGTGTTCACCGTCGTGTCCGGGCACGTGATCTTCACCTCCACACTGTCGTAAGGCACAGAGCCCCTTTTGGATGCGAGCGCAGCCGCCGCGCTCAGCGCCCGCATCGAAGGTGGCATGGCCGTGCGTCATACATGTGGTGTGACGGCTTCCCGAGCGCGTCACGGGTCGGCAGCGGCCTGCTTGAGCTGGGCTGCCAGACGCGAACTTGCTCGCGACGTGCGTGCAGCAGGTGAGGTGTAGTGCGTTGCCGGCGAGGTCCGTCGGCAGTGTCGTATCACGTGGGCCATTCTCGCGTTACGAGCAAGAACCCGTGAACGGAGGCACGCGGGCACGAGAGCCGGGCGCTGTCAGATCTTCAGCCGCCCCGGCACGCGAATGATTTTCTGCGGGGAGGTTCGAAAGTGATCCGCTGGGCGTTTCGCGCGATCGACGCGCCGATCCGGTCTCACCAGGGCGAACGTTGTGCTTTCGACAACAGCGCCCTTGGCGAGACTCCTTTCGAACCTTCGGTTACCTGACGAGGCGTGATCAGGCGCGGGCGGGACGGCGGCCCCCGGGGCTGATTCGGGGACTTCGTCCCATCAGGTCCACTGGCTCGGCTCGCCATGGTCAAGGTGCCATTGCGCGCCTGTGTGCGTGCGTACGAAGACCGGGCGGTTACCTGCTGATGCCGCAAGACCGGTTCGGCGCAATGTCCGCGCAAGGTCGGCCTGTGAGCCTGCGCCGTAAAGGTGGCGGTGCTTGGGGGTGTGGCATTGGGAGTGCGGTCGGTCGTCGAGCGAGTCGCCGGGCTGATCATCGTCACGATGATCGGCTCGGCCGGCCTCGTCGCGGCACCGCAGTTGCGGTCGAGCGCCGGCGCGACGGAGGCGCTCGTGGTGACGTCGACCGCCGATTCCGGCCCGGGCACGTTGCGCGCCGCGATCGATCGTGCCGACGCCGAACGGCTCGCGACGAGGATCACCTTCCGACTCCACCACGGCGCGGTCATCATCCCGCGCGCCGATCTCCCGGCGATCCAGGCGCCGGTCACCATCGACGGCGGGTCGGCTGTGACCCTGCGCGGACTCGGGAGCGGAACCGGGCTCGTCGTTGCCTCCGACAACGTCGTCGTCCGCGGATTGGCCCTGAGCGGGTTCGGTATCGGCGTCGAGCTCCGGAACGCGAACCACGCGATCGTCGCCGGGAACACGATCGTCGGGAACCGCCACGACGGCGTGAGAATCGTCGGGCGTTCCAACGACGACACGATCGGCGGTGCGGCGGCCGGCGAGGGGAACACGGTGGCCGACAACGGTGCCGTAGGTGTCGCGATCGACGGCCCTTCCCAGCGCGACGTCGCCGCGCTGCTGAAGAACCACACAGGCACGATCGATCTCCAGTCGCTCGTCGCAGCGATTCCGTCGCGCAACCGCATCGTGGGGAACGTCATCGGTGCGAGTGGAGGGAGGGCTCCACACGCCGGGAACCGCGGCGCAGGTGTCGCGGTCGAGGGGGCGAACGACACGACCGTCGGCGCCACGGATCCCGGTTCCGGGAACACGATCACGATGAACGGTGGCGCAGGCGTGTCGATCACGCGCGCCTCGCGCACGGTCGTGCGCGGCAATTCGATCTTCGCCGACGGCGGCGGCACCGTCGTGCGCCCCGACGTCTCGTCGGTGAAGTCGGATGCGCCCACCGTGACGGGTCTGACCGCGGGTCGGAACGGTCGGATCGTGCGCGTCTCGGGTCGGCTCCACGGTGACAAGAACGCGGCGGTCACCGTCGACCTGTTCGCCGACGACCGCTGCGCCGCACCAGCTCCGTGGGCACAGCGTTCGATCGGCGTGGTGAAGGTGAAGCTCGACGGCAAGGGTGATGCCGCGTTCTCGACGACGATCGACGCCACGTCGTCGCGCTGGTTCACGGCCACCGCAACCGGGTCGGCGACGTCGGAGGTCTCCGGTTGCGCGCGCGTTCCCGCCGCGCCCGCGTCACCCGCGAAGCGGCCCGCGTCCGCGGTGCCGCCCGCCGCGAAGCTCGCGCGGCCGCCGGTGCACCCGGCCGAGCCCGTGCCGGCCCCGGCGGCGGTAACGCGTGCAGCCGCTCCCGGCCGCGCCGCGACGCGGCCGCTTGCAGCACCCGCGGCGGTCGGCCCTTGCACGATCAACTGGGACGGCGGCGCAGGCGACCAGCTCTGGCGCAGCGCCGCGAACTGGGACACGAACACGCTCCCGTCGGGCACCGACGTCGCATGCATCGGGGCGGCCGCGGGCACCGTCACCGTCGACGCCAACGTGACCGTCGCGGGCCTGCAGGTCGACGCCGCCCTCGCCCAGACGGCCGGCACGCTGACACTGAACGGGACCTCGCAGATCGCCACCCTGACGTTGGTGAACGGCGCGATCGACGGGACCGGGAACCTCACCGTCTCGAACGACTTCACCTGGCAATCGGGGTTCCTCACCGGCGCCGGCACCTTCACCCTCGCGTCCGGCGCCAGCGGCGCGTTCACC